>NZ_JBHXSC010000025.1:0-89885 GCF_042716505.1 Streptomyces sp. NPDC058674 | reverse complement strand
TGCGCAGGCCGTTCACGACGATCCGTCAGGCCAGGCTGGCCATCTTCGAGTGGCTCACCTACTACAACGCCCGCAGGCGCCACAGCTCGCTCGGCTACCTGTCACCCGCCGAGTTCGAGCACCAGCAACAGCGAGGCCATAAACTCACACTCGCTGCATGAACCCCTGTGTCCACACTCCGGGGGTCACCTCAGACGCGTCCGCACCCTCGCGCTGCAACACGGTCACCAGCTTCCCGAAACAGCGCGGGCTCAGCCCGCTGAACGGGGCTATCCAAGACGGCTCCGACGCCGTGATCACACCAGCCACACCGAGATCATCACACCACGGTCAGGCGGAGGTCCCCAGCCCAGCTTTCACATCGGACCCGACCCGTGGGGAAGGAGATCTCCAGGGCCATGCGCCCGGTGTTCGGTTCATGGTCCTCTCGCACCGCCAGAACGCTCTCCCCGAGGTGGTATGCGAACGGCGTCTTCTCGCCGATCGCTCCCACTGTGATGAGCCCCGAGACGCCCATGTCGTAGCCGGCGTGCGGCTCCGACACCTCAACGATCAGACACCAATCCGACCCAGTCGTGATGTGAATGCTGGCACCCCGATCATCGATCAGCCACACATCCAACGGGCCGACGGGGTCATCACTGCCGTACAAGTGCCACGACCCGACGGCCTCTGCAAGCCGCCGCCCCACCAAGCTCTGCCCGCTCACCCCAGCGCCGTGAAGCAGGCACTCGTTCGACTTCTCAGACTCCATCGGCCGACAGTACCGCCGACGGACCTCCCAGCTCGCAGCCTTAACGGGACAAGCCTTAGGTGACGTCCTCGCCCGATGGAATTTCTGCACTCACCCGCGGAGGCGCCTGCGCCGAACCGGAATTGTTCATTCACGGCCTTCTATCCGATTGCTTACCCTTTGTGATCTTTTTGGGCGCAGTTTCGTTTCCAGCCAAATCGATGAGCCTGAATTTGTAGCTATTTATGCGCGGTTGCGTCAGACGTGGCAAGGAGTTTGGGCCGTCTGAGGGCCCGTACGTGGGGCGGGACAGGGCACCCCACAACCAACGACGCCGGGGTGAAGCGGAACGATGCGCGCCGCCAGGATCAGGCCACAACTGTTCGCGGGAACCGAATAATCTCCATCCCGTTAATCAAAACGACCCTATGTTCGAACGATCATCGAGGCGGCTTCCCGTTGCACCGCCTTGAACTTCTTCGAATGAAGGGCGTAGTGCGTGAGAGTGAGTACAACGCTCCGGTCTCTCGGGGTCGGGGCGTCTACGGCTACAATTCTCCTGTCGGCTGTAACAGGTGTGGCGGCGCAGCCATCCGCCCCCGGTCCCTCGGCTGGAGGGCCGTCGACCGATGCCGCCCCCTCTTGGACCGCGAAGGAAGCGCAGGCTCTCCTTTCACCGAAGCGTATGGCAGCGGCCCAGCCGTGGACCGTGCAGGGCGGCACGGAACTCAAGGACCACCCGCTGGGTTCCCGGTTTCCGACACAGAACGCGGAAGGCCCGGACACCGGAGTCCTGTTCCGCTTGACCAAGAAGGGCCTGTACTTCTGCGGTGCGGGCGTCACCTCAAGCCCGAACCGCAACCTGCTTGCGACGGTCGCTGACTGCTTGACCGGCGACCCCGCGGACAAGCTCGCATTCGCGCCCCAGGTCCTCAAGAACGCCACCGGCGCCCTGGAGGCACCGAAGGGTGTCTACACCGTCAAGAGGCAGGGAAACCGGTCCCTCGTGTGGACCGGCTCCGAGTCGGGCGGGGCCGCACAGAGTGCTGCTGTCGGCTTTGCCATGGTCGACAAGGGTCTCAACGGCGACGAACTCGAGGACACGGTGCCCGGCCACCGACTGCTGACCGACGCAGGCCACACCCACAAGGGAGTTCGGGTTGCAGGCCACGGAGCCTCGGAAACGCGGCCGGGCGACCCATGCACCGGTGACACGTCCAAGGCGAAAACAGGCGCCCCGAACCCGTACCTGCTGCTGGACTGCGGCCCGACCGCGGGAAGAATCGCCGGGGGCTCGGTCTTCATCGCCGACTACGACGCTAAGACCCGCGTAGGCAACCTCATCGGCGTCTCGCAGCGCATCGCCGCTACCGAAAAGCCTTCCGAGATCCACAGTGCGTACTTTGACAACACGGTCCAGGCCCTTTACGCCGAGGCTGTCAGCGGCAGCAAGCCCACTGTGACTCCGCCGATCACCCCACCCGGCGCCTCCCCCTCGCAACCGGCCCCCCAAGCCAAGCCTTCCGTCACTCCTAGTCCATCCCCTACGTCTCCCAAGCCATCGGATCCGGCGGCCCCTGAAGACGACGGCCTCAAGGCGACGCCCGCCCAGATCGCGGCCGCCAAGGAGGCCGAGGCGTACTGGACACCTGAACGCATCGCCAAAGCCACTCCCAAGGGCGCCAAACAGTCTGCCCCAGGAGTCGCACGCGAAAGCGCCGTCGTCGCGGCCGCACCTTCCCACTTCGACAACAACGGCGTCGCGACGGTGGGCGTGTTCCTCATCAATGAGGACGACGACCCGCAGTCAGACCCGGGCGGACGCGACCAGTTCTGCTCGGCGAGTTCCGTGGCCTCGCCTACCAAGTCGATCGTGCTCACCGCAGCCCACTGCCTGAACGACAATGACCGCTGGAAGCGCCTGGCCTTCGCACCTGGCTGGAAGCCGGACCCCGCGAACTCGAACCGGGGTGTGGCACCGTACGGCATCTTCCCGATGGTGGCGGGGAAGCTCTACATCGACGGTAGGTACCTCACCCAAGGGCCGTCCAAGGCGGACGATCTCGACTTCGCGTTCATGCGAGTCGGCCCCAACTCAAAGGGTCAGTTCCTCGAGAACGCTACCGGCATGGGCAACTCTCTTACCACTCTGTCATCGCAGCAGCTCAGCCAGAAGAACGTGAGCCTGTTCGGCTTCCCCGGAGGATCCAAGGCTCCGCTCGTCTGCCCCTCGACGAACACCACCGGCTTCTCCGGACGGTTCCTGAAGATCGCCTGTAAGGGTTACGCCGGCGGTGTGTCTGGCGGTCCCTTCCTTCGCAACTTCGACGGCAAGCGCGGAGACGTGATCGGCGTCATCGGTGGGTGGAAGACCGGCGGCACCATCGACGACGAGTCCTACTCTTCCCAGTTCGACGCGGACATCATCCGCCTCTACAACCAGGCGGTGAACGACTACGAGCCCGACAAGCCCACCGGCGGGACCATGGGCACGGGAGACCTCTGGAAGCACGCCACCGGCGCCGTGTCCGGCACCTTCCACACCAGCTCTCAGGAGTTCGGCGACTCGGACCTCATCGTAAAATGGGACGACGGAGAGGTCACGCTGTACCCCGGCGACCAGAACTTCGGCTTTTACGCCGGCTGTAAGCCCAACGAGCCCTGCGAGACGCAGCTGGCCGGGCCCAACGCCATGTGGAAGAACTACGCGGACCTCATCACGGCAGGTGACTACGCGGGCACCAACGCCTACGACCTCATGGTCAAGTGGGTGGACGGCGAAGTCACCATCTATCCCGACGTCAGCCAGAACACCAAGCTCCCCACCGCGCTTGACCAGCATCTTCCCAACGAGATCACCCTCGCTGCGGCGGACTCCGTCTTCAAGTACGCCCGCGGTTTCGCCACTGGCAAATACGGCGGCAACCAGTGGCCGGATGACCTGATCGTCCGATGGAGCGACGGTGAGCTCACCAAGTACACCGACATCGACGGGGCGGGACTTCACGCCGAGGATCAGCTCGCGGCGCCGAACGACCTCTGGCAGACCGCCAGCCTCATGACGGGAGGCGACCTTGACGGCGACGGCAATGGCGCTGCCCCCAACCACGACCTGCTGGTCGTATGGGCCAGCGGGAAGGTGAGCGTCTTCCCCGACGTGAACACCGGACGGCTGCAGAATGAGAGCGTCGTCGCATCAAGCTCCACATGGACCCATGCGCGGGTGATCGCCCTGGGCGAGTACGGCATGAACGACTGGGAAGACGACCTCTTCGTCCGCTGGTCGGACGGCGAGGTCACCGTGTACGGAAACACCCAGGCCGACGCGGTGGGCCGCGAGTATCAGCTTGTACCGCCGGCGGCGGCAGGCTTCGCGGCCGCAACAAATGGCGCCGTCCGTCCGGACGACCCCTGTGCCAAGGTGTGTGGACCAGAGCTGTATCGCCGTAGCCACTAAACCCCCTGGCGGTGGGGGGCTCCGCCTGGAGCGAAGCCCCCCACCGCACGAACCAAGGAACACTGCCGTGCGTATACCGAAGCTCCTCGTCCTCCTGGCTGTCGTCACGGCTCTCGCCGCATGCACCGGGCAAGGGGGTGACCCGGCTCCCCAGGCGGAATGGGAGCCGGACGATGCGCTGCAAAGGGCGCAAGCGGCCCTGAAGGATGATCCTGCCTCGGCGCAGCGCGTGCGGTTCGGTTCCCCCCACATCGGTTCAGGCCTGAACGAGAGGTTGGAGACGAGTGGCAGCAAGCCTTACCGCCTCGATCTCGTCTGCGACAGCACGGACGTACGGCAGGTGACAGTTTCCCTTCACCGGGAAGCTTCGAAGAAGGAATTCGACGTCACCTGCGCGGGTACCGCTCGCAGACTCCCGGTACGCATCAACTTCCCCGCTGGTCCGCCCGTCACGATGACAGTCGCACCGGCGCCCGGCGACCCCATGGGCCTTATCGTCTGGGAGCTTAAAGCCCTCGACCCCACGAACGTGCAGGGATGTGCCGACGGGATCGTGGGCTGCTGACGCCACCAGTGCGACAGGCGAACGGAGTCGGGCGGTTCACCTCGATGAGGTGAGGAGGAGCTCACCGCGGCCAGGATGGTCGGCATTGATCGAACCCAGCAGGTGCATGCCGATCTGAAGCTGATCCGGACTGAACTCTCGCATGTGATGCTCTCCGGGTGGGTTCAGCCAGCTGCGGCGGTAGGCCCTTGGCTGAATGCCGGGACGTCCTCCAGCTCCACGTCCAGGCGCGGCCGCTTGAACCTGAGGGGGGCCGGAATACCCCACCGCGGTCGATGGATCGGTCGGCGCTGATCTCCGCGACCAGGTTCGGACGAACCAGGGTCGCATCCAGATTGTCGGCCCCATGACGCCGCGAAGCGGGTCCCCTCCCAGGGGTGCCCGGGGGCGCCGGCGCTCAGGTGCTCGGCGACTTGGCAAGCCTGCTCTGGGCGCAGCGATACCGTGCGGCCGACCATGCGCAGCTGACGCGTCGCGTTGTGGCGGCTGCTGCATAGGTGGGATCTGGTTCTGTTCCACTTGTTATGGTCGCGTACGCAGCGTGACCGTTGCTCGGAGCGCCGACCTCGCATCCAGAATCGAACACAATTACGATTCAAGGGTGGCCGACGACAGCACCGTCCCCGACGGCCTCCTTCAGCTGCAGGAGCGCCTGCACCGCGCGCACGCGCGCACGCCGAGCACCGCGCCTAATTGGCCTTACTGCCGTGGAGCGTGGAGCCCCTGAACGGGTGGGCGCCCGGTGAGCGGTACTCCCATTGCGGGGACGTGCCCGACAGCCCCGGCTGGAGCGACGAGCACAAGGAAACGGTCGACTGGATGTGGGCCGAGATCCGGCAGCTGTCGATTGACGTCGGCGACCACCCCTACTGGAAGAGCGTCCCTACCGACATCCCGGTGAAGACCCGGATGCAGCTGAAGCGGCACGCCCGCCCGGCCGAAGCCCCCGAGGCGGCGTAGCCGCCATGCGAGAACCCCTTCTGCCCCTGCCGCCGACATTGGACCAGCTCCTGGTCATACGCCGCTGGCTGGAGCTCACGCTCGCCCGTGTCGACGAGAAGATCAGTGTCGTCCGGGCGGCGGAGGAAGAGCGGGCCCGCCGCCGTCCGCCCCCGGGTCCTCCAGACTGGTGGCTCGAGTACGGCATCGGCGCCGCCCGTCGGTCCGAGCGCGTCCACACCGGCACCTGCAGGATCACCAACCGGGGCAAGGCAGCCACCCCGGGAGTCGGTCCTGGAGGTGCTGCGCACCATGCCGTCGGTCATCGCGTGCCCGCTGTGCCGGCCCGACAGCGAACTCGGACTCCTCGACAGCTGATCATCGTGACCGGTGTTGGCACGGCCTGTGTCCGTCCTGCTCGATCGCAGCGCGGGGCAGCAAGGACGTACGGCCTACTGCTGCGAGAGGAAGACCCGGCCCGCTTCCGTAACCACGAACCGGTCGCCGTTCTCCCCGTCGGCGCGCACGGCGACGTCGGCGAGCCCTTGTCGCACAGAGCAATCAGGGACTCCACAAGCCGAGCCGCTCTTCCGTCCAGGCCGCGCGCACCGGGTCCTCGTCGGGAGCGTCGGGGTAGGGAACCGGCTGCCTCTGCAGCCGGTGCGGGACATCGAATGTGCCGATGGGTTCGGTGGATCCGGCGAGCAGGTGCAGCACCTGGGTTTCGTAGCCGGTCAGGGTCACGATGGCTCCTCACGATCGACGGCGGCTTCTGCCGTGGTGCCTCAACTGTGGCAACAAGCACGGCGTCGGGTCAGGTGATCACGAGTATGTTGTCGCCTCAGTCGCGCATGAGGTTCGGGACCGGCGGTCGTACGGGGGTGCGGGCGCGATATCGTGGAGTCTTCTTCTCTGCGGTTTTGTGATCTGGCAGGAGTACCCGCGTGCCCGAGGACCCCATCGCCCACAGCGAGCTCGCTGCTCTGACCCGGCGTTTCGAAGAGGTCGCGGGGAAGTACGACCGCGAGTTCGGGATCATCAAGTCCGACCTCACCGCAGTGCGCCTCCAGATCGGCAACCTGGACCAGAAGGTCGAGGCTCTCGACGAGAAGATCGACCGGAATCAGGCTCAGATCATCGAGCTGCTCACCCAGCTCGTGGGGCAGCGCCCCGACGCTGGCTGATTTCTCCGGGCCCGGCGCCCGGCCCGTACATGGCGACGGCCCCGACCAGACACTCTGGTCGGGGCCGTCGTGCGTCCAAGGGTCAGTTTCCGGCGAGCAGGTGTTCCTGCCGGGTCTGGACGCGGCCGCGCCACGCGGAGCGGACGTCGTCTTCGCTCGTAGTCCAGCGGGTAGTCGACGGCCCCGGAAGGGGCGGGGCGCCCACCAAGTGAGCGATGTCGGTGAAGTAGGCGAAGTCGCCGGTGACGGTCAGCGCGCGCAGCCGGTCGATGGTGGCGGCCAGGCCCTGGTCCTTGCCGCGGACGGCGTGGTGGAAGGCGAGGGCGAGCTCCACGAACCGGTGGAGGAAGGGAAGCCCCGCGGCCTCGATCTCGGCGTTCAGGCTTTGTGCGCGGTCGGTGACGCCGCTGGTTCCGGCGTCCTTGATCAGGGAGACGACCTGGGCAAGGAGGGGATTGGAGCGCTGATCGAGGCCCTCAAGGAGCGGGCGGGCGAGTGCGAGCTCGTCGGGGTCGGGGTCGGGGTCGGCGAAGGAGACCGCGAAGGCGAGGCGGACCTGCATAATGGCGCGCTCGCCAGCGGCGCCGTGCTGCTCGGCTTCCGCGCGGCCGGCGACGGCGGCCGCAGTATTGGCGTGGGACTACAGGATGTCACCGAGGACGCGGTGGTGGCGGCCCTTCCAGCCCAGGGTGGGGACGGCGGCCAGGGCGGTAAGGAAGTCGCCGGCGAGGCGGGCCAGGTTGGCAAGTCCCCGGCGGGCCCGGGGAGCGTACCGGCCCGCGTTGGCGACCTGCTGCATTCCGGCGCGGGCGGCTTGGTTCTGGCTGAGGTCCTTGTATGCCTTGGACCGGTAGTACAGGCCCATCTCGGTGAGCTCGGCGGGCAGCAGACCGCTGTCGAGGACTTTGAGCCGGTCGGCGGTGCGCTGGCGGTGTTCGTGCTGGCGGCGGGCGATGGCCATGACCAGCTGCCGCAGGTCCGCTCCATCGCCGCCTACCTCGCCGGCGACCGGGAAGCTGCCGAGCGCGTCGAACTCACCCTTCCCGAGACCGGCGTCTGCGGCGGCGCGGGCCTCTTCGACCAGCCCGAGGGCACCGAGGAGACCGGTGGCGGCTGCTTTGCGGCCCCGGCGACCCTCACCATCGGCGCCCCGGCCCCCTCGGGCGGCTGCTGACCCCGGCGACCGGCCCCGGCGTTGCGAGCACCTCTCTTGACGAATGGCTCCGGAGGTGTCAGTGGTACGCCTCCTGGAGCTGGCTGATCCGCCCCGGGGAGCTCGGTACCGCGGCCCCGTGACAAGTGAATCCAGGTGCCGCTGTCCTCGACACACCGCGGGGGTTCAGGAGCTTTCGGCGCAGGCATGGGCTCATGGGTTGACATTGATGTCGAGACGTTAGTGCGGGCGCTCTCCGGGGCGTCGGGTGCGAGCAGCCCGTGCAGCTGGGCCAGGTAGCCGAGCTGAAAGCGGCTCGTCGCGCCCAACTGGCGCATGATCGCGGATACATGGCGCTGGCAGGTGCGCACCGAGATGCCGAGGGCGCGGGCCGTGACGCGGTCGTCGTCACCCTGCATCAGGTGCTGGAGTATGGAGCGTTTCGCCTGGTCGGCGATGTCCTGGATGAAGGCCTTCTCGCGGGGTTTGCCGATGTGCTCGCCCGTCGCCCACAGTACGTCGAACATCTCGGCGACGAAGGCGACCAGGTCCGGGCTGCGGACGAGCAGTGCCCCGCCCGCCGTTTCGCGGAGGGGGAGGACGAGCAGGGCCCGGTCGAAGACCAGGCACCCAGCCAGGCCACCGGAAACCGTCCTGGCTTCGGCGCCGAGAGCGGCCAGCTCCGCTTCGTACCGCACGGTCGGCGGGTCGAAGCGGGCCGAGTGCTGGTAGAGCGCGCGCACGAGCACACCGCGGGAGAGGAGGTCGCGGTCGCGGTCGCGGTGCCGCTCGGCCGTGGTCAGGGGGCCGCCGCCCGGCTGTGCGCGGAGCAGTTCCTTCGTGCAGGCGCCGGCCTGGCTCTCGAGGATGTACCGGAGTTCCTCCGACGAATCGATGAGCTCCAACGGCGGCCCCTCCAGGGTGCGGTGGCGCGAAGCGTGCACGATGGCCAGCTCCGCGAGCTGCCCCCGCATGCGCAGCAGGTCGAGCTGGGCTCCCTGTACGCGCTCCTCCCATTCCTTGAGCAACTGCGCTGACACGTCGGTGGGGTTGGTGGCCGCGAAGCAGTCGGGGCCGATCTGCTGGACGAGGCCGGTGGAGACGAGGGCGTCGAGGGTGTGGGCTCCGGTCTCGGGTTCCGCCCGGGTGAGCACCTGGCTCGATTGGAAGGGGCCCTGTTCCACGAACTCCCGGTAGAGGTCCATCTCTTCGGGGGTGAGCTCCCGGGGGTGGTCACGGTCCTGCGGGCGTTTCAGTGCGGTTCGCTTCATTGGGGTGCCCTCTCGTTCACATCGTCGCGATCGCGATGCTAGGAGACTCCGCCCGGGCCCGTCGACCGGGGAACGTGTATCGGCCATGCTTGCCCGGGTGAGGAGTCGGCCGGAGGACGGCTCGACATCCCTGGGCCACAGCGGAATTCGGCGGGGGGCTCGAACCTGCCGACTGGACGGTATGCCCCTGTAGGGATGGCCGGAACACCTACCTATGTACCTAAAACTTGCAGCAAGTTCTTGCTGTCGTCTTTCCGACAGTCGGTAAGACGACGGTCGCTCCCCATTGGCGCGGGCCGCCGCGCCACTCGATGCTGAAGGGGCGTGCCGATCCAGAGGCGCACAGTAACCGGAAGGTTCTCGTTCCCATGCATCCCAGACGGCCGGCCGGCCCCGCCCTTCGGGGTCGGCCGATCGGCTCCCAGACTCAGTCGTTCGCCGGGTGGACCACCTCGACGCCCTGGTCACGGAGTACTTCGACCGCGGGGGAGTCCGCGGGGGCGTCCGTGACGACGAGGGCGATTTCCTCCATGGAGCAGATGCGGCCCAGCGCCGCACGGCCGATCTTGTCGGCGGTCGCGACGAGGATCACGCGCTGCGCCGAGGCGACCGCCGCCCGCTTCACCTGTACGTCGTCGAGGTTGTAGGCGGTGGCGCCCTGGACGGGGTCGACCCCACAGCAGCCCAGGATGAACGTGTCGAAGCACAGGTCCTTGAAGGTCTGCACGGGTGCGTGGCCGTAGAAGGACAGCTCCTCGGGGCGCACCTGGCCGCCGGGCATCACCAGTTGGATGCCGGGATTCGAGGACAAGGTGAAGGCTGCGTGCAGGGAGAGTGGTGTGACGGTGAACTGTCGGTCCGCCATGGCCTTTGCGATGGCGACAGCCGTCGTGCCCGTATCCAGAGCGACGGTCTCGCCGTCGGTGAGCAGTTCGACCACAGCGCGCCCGAGCCGTTCCTTGGCCTGCGCTCCGGACATGGCCCGGATCGCGTAGGGGGGCTCGACGCCGCCGGGCAGGCTGTTCACGGCGCCGCCGCGCACCCGGCGCAGTGCCCCCCGGGACTCCAACACCTCAAGGTCCCGGCGGATAGTCATCTCGGACGCCCCGGTGGTCTGGGCCAGCTCGGCCACCGTCGCGCGGTTCTGCCGCATGAGCAGTCCCACGACGAACTTGTGCCTCTCCATCACGTTCATGTGTCTGCTTTTAGCACAGATAGGACGGTGGGGGCCTGCCGAGCGTTTCGCACATCGATACTGTTGAAATGAACATTGATGATGTGTAGCGTGATCGCAGTAACGTGAACTTCCTGCCGATGTGAACGTCAATCGTGTTCATTCGGCCATGACCGATGAGGAGAGCAATGGCCGCCACCAGCGAGGCCGATCTGCCAGAAGGGGGGAAGCCCCTTCTCACCACCGTCGCGATCGTCGCCTCGTGCCTGGCGTTCATGGTGATCGGCGCCCTCCAGGCACTCTACGGTCCGGCGATCCCGGCCCTGCGGGACGAGTTCGGCATCAGTCCGGCCGTGGCGGGTCTGAGCCTCAGCGCGCACTTCGTGGGAGCCCTCCTCGGAGTGCTGATCTACCACCTCCTGCGGGGCCGCCTGAACAACCGGGTGCTGCTCGGCGGCTCGTACCTGCTCATGGCCGTCGGTGCGGTCGTCTTCGCCTTCTCCCCGAGCTGGGCCCTCGCCCTGGCCGGCACGTTCGTCATCGGCCTGGGCTTCGGCGGCATCGACTACGGCCTCAACCAGCTCTTCGCCGTCGGGTTCGGCCGCCGAAGCACCGCCATGCTCAACCTGCTAAACGGGCACTTCGGCATAGGCGCGATCGCCGGCCCCGCCCTGATCGGCTGGCTCGGGGCGGACAGCTACCCGGAGATCTTCGTGGGCACCGGAGTGATCAGCCTGCTGATCCTCTTCACCCTCGGCGGGGTGGCCGCCCGGGAGCCTGCCCCCGCCTCTGTGGAAGGCGCACCGGCAGGTGGCGCCCGGGTGCTTCCGATCATCGGGGTGTTCATCGGGATCTACGTCCTTCACGTCGCCATCGAGACCGGTGTCGGCGGTTGGGAACCCACCCACCTCGAGGCCGTCGGATACGGCGCCGCCACCGCCGCGACCGCGACCTCCGCCTACTGGGCCGCCTTGACCATCGGCCGGTTCATCGCCGCGCCGATCAGCCTGCGCTGGCCCGCGCCGTCGATCCTCATCGTCTGCTGCGCCGGTATGGCTGGCTTCCTCCTCCTGGCGACGGTTCCGGCTTTCGCCCCGTACGCGTACTTCGGCGTCGGCCTGATGATCGCGCCGATCTTCCCGACCTGCCTGCCCTGGCTGAACCGCGCCGTGCCCGGCGTGGCCGCCGCCGGTGCCTATGTGATCGCCGCCTCGATGATCGGCGGGGTGGCGTTCCCGCCCCTGCTGGGTGCCGTCATCGACACGATGGAGGTGAAGACGGTGCCGCTGCTGCTGTTCCTGCTCGCCGTCGTCTGCGGCGTGCTGAGCTTGTGGCTGCGCCGCAACGCCCCCGACCCCGGTGGCGTGCCTGGCCCGAGCGACCCCGGACGCAAGGACTCCGGGCACGCGGACCCCGGGCGCACGGACTCCGTCACCACCCTCTGAACGCTGATGCCACCCTCTGAACTCCGAACACCCTGAACCCGTAGAACGTGAGGAACCGAAGGATGAAAGCCGTCCTCTTCGACATGTTCGGTGTCATCGCGCGTGTCCAGTCGCCCGAGTCCATGACCGTCCTGGAACGCACGGCCGGTGGCGACCCCGACCGCTTCTGGGCGGCGTACTGGTCACAGCGGCCCCCCTACGACCGCGGCGAGGTTACGGGGCCCGACTACTGGCAAGCGGTCTGCGCGGAACTGGGCATCCCACGCGACCGGCGGCTGACCGATGAGCTGACCGCCGCCGACCTCGCCAGCTGGAGCGAGATCGACCAGCGGACGGTGGACCTACTCGGCCTCCTCGCAGACAGGGGAGTCGTGCTCGGCCTCCTCTCCAACATTCCAGAGGACCTGGCCGTTTTGTACGAGGCCACCCATCCGTGGCTGGAGCGGTTCGCGGTCCGCGGACTGTCCTGCCGGATCGGCAGCGCCAAGCCCGAGCCCGCCGCCTACGAATGGTGCGTGCGCGAGCTCGGACTGCCGCCCGAGGAGGTCCTGTTCGTTGACGACCGGGTCGAGAACGTAGACGCCGCATGCCGACTTGGCCTCCAGGGTCATGTGTTCACCTCGCCAGAAGCCTTGTGGGACCTACTGGAGCCAGCGTTGACGTGACGACACCGGCGCACTTGTACGCCCTGTGTGTCGCCGCGCACGGCAGCTTTCCGCCGCCGCGCCGCGAGACCGAGACCGGCCGGGGGCTCGCCGGCGCGATGCTCCTCCAGGGCGTGCTGGCCGGCCGGCTGGAGCTGTCCGGCGACCGGGTCCGGCCGACCGGGCGGGGCCGCCGCGACGACCCGGTGCTGGACGCGTTCCTGGCGCGCGTCGAGGCTTCCGCCCGAGACCGGGCACTGTCCGACTGGGTGGAACGCCTGGGTCCCGCGGCGCTCGTCACCGCCTCCTCCTCTTCCTCCTCCCGTCCAGTGCCGGCCGGCCTGCGGCCCCCGGAGGCGCTGAGACGGGTGCGGCGCTCGGTGGGCGACCCCGACCGGTCCGTACGGCACGCGGTGGCCGCAGGTGCGCTGATCGCGGCGTCCGGACTGCACGACCTGTGCTGGCCCGGCCTTTCGCGGCGCGAGGCGACCCGGCACACGCTGTGGGCCGTGGCCGCGCTGGGGCCCGCGGGGCTGCCCGCGGCCCGCGCCGCGACGGCGGTGTCCCGTTCGCTGAGCGGCTCCGCCGGCGCCCTCGCATTTCACGGCTAGAGGATCCGCATCGGAAAGAGATCTGCATCTCCAAAAGGCCGCTTGTCAGAGCGAGTTGGAATGTGATCTTATGAATGGGCGGGCGCCACCGTGAGATCCCCATCTAAATGGGTGAAGCATCCGGTCGCCCCCCGCAGGCAGCAAGCCGTACCCCCCT
This sequence comes from Streptomyces sp. NPDC058674, assembly GCF_042716505.1. Classification (NCBI taxonomy): domain Bacteria; kingdom Bacillati; phylum Actinomycetota; class Actinomycetes; order Kitasatosporales; family Streptomycetaceae; genus Streptomyces; species Streptomyces sp. NPDC058674. The sequence continues at coordinate 76,552 of NZ_JBHXSC010000025.1, read as the reverse complement.
TCTTTTTATTTGGGCGTGAGTCGTATTTCCGCCGCCCGTGCCTTGACGTTCTCGAACGACCCCTGTGAGAGGGACCGATGGAAACCAAGGATGTTACCGAGCACATCTACTACCCCGTCAGTGACTACAAAATGGCGCGGGGCGAGGGTGTCTACCTCTACGACGAGGACGGGAAGAGCTACCTCGACTGCGCGTCGGCGACATTCAACCTGAGCCTGGGATACTCCCACCCGGATGTCGTCGCCGCGATGAAGGACCAGCTCGATAAGGTGATCCACATCACCTCCTCCTATCAGAGTGAACCGGTCAACGGCCTGGTCCAGCGGTTGGTGGAGGTCTCTCCCGACAACCTGACGAAGGTGCACCCCAAGGTCTCGGGCGGCTCGGCCGCCAACGAGGGCGCCATCAAGATGGCCCAGATGGCCACCGGCAAGTCCGACGTCATCACGCTGTTCCGCAGTCACGTGGGACAAACGATGATGATGACGTCGATGTCGGGCAACGCGTTCCGCCGCGAGCCGTTCCCCAACCTCTTCCCCGGCAGCCTCCAGGTCCCGGACCCGTACTGCTTTCGCTGCTTCTACGGGCAGAAGGAGGGCTCCTGCGGGATGATGTGCGTGGACCGGCTCGAGGACTTCGTCGAATACGCCAGCTCCGGCCGGGTCGCCGCCGTGCTTATCGAGCCGATATCCGGCAACGGCGGAAACATCGTCCCGCCGGATGGCTACATGCAGAAACTGCGCGCCTTCTGCGACGAGCAGAACATCGCCCTCATATTCGACGAGATCCAGACGGGCATCGGCCGCACCGGCCACATGTTCGCGGCCCAGTACTTCGACGTTGAACCCGACGCCATTACCACGGCTAAGGGCCTTGGCGGATCGGGTGCGCAGGTCGCCGCCATCATTACCAACGAGCGGCTCGCCGGCCTCCCCGCGAACCACCACTCGTTCACTTACGGCGCCAACCTGCTGGCCGCCGCGGCGGCCAACGCCACCCTCGACATCGTGCGGAAGCCCGAGTTCCTGGCGAACGTCACCCGCACCGGCGGCTACATCATGGAACGCCTCCACGACATGAAGCGCCGCTACCCGGAGATCGTCGACGTCCGCGGCGTCGGACTGATGATCGGCTTCGAGATGGCAGAAGCTGACGGCCGGCCCGCCGTGAAGCTCACCAACCACCTGGCCACCAAGGCCATGGACCACGGCCTGATCCTGCGCACCTCGCGGTACGGCTACGGCAACGTCCTCAAGATCCGCCCGCCGCTGATCCTCACCATGGACCAGGCCGAAGAGATATGCGACAAGCTGGAGAACCTCTTCCTCGCGGAGCTGGCCCGATGACCGAAGACACCCCGATGAAGCGGCTGCTCACCTCCCTCGGACAACACGTCCGCGCCGAGCTCCTCGCCTACGAGGCCACCGGCCGCGAGCGCAGCGTCCACGGTGACTCGCCCGGCGGCGACGCCCAGTTCGACGTCGACGAGGTGGCCGAGAAGGCCGTACTGGACTACCTGCGCGAGCACGCCCACGTCCCCACGGCCCTCTACACCGAGGACGGCTCCTACGTCGAGCTCGCCCCTGATCCGCAGATCCTCCTCGTCGTCGACCCGATCGACGGCACCCGCCCTACCTCGGCCGGTCTCGAGATGGGCATGGTGTCCATCGCGGCCGCCCCCTACGGCGACGGCAAGCCCACCCTCGCCGACGTCGACGCCGCCTGCCTGGTCGAGATCAAGAGCGGCGCCTGGCTGTACGGCGACGAGGCCTCTGGCCTGGTAAGCGGCGGATTCACCACCCCGGTACCGCGGCTGAGCCGGAACACCGACCCGTCCCACATGTTCTGGTCGATCGAGTTCAACGGCCACCCGATGGACCTGATGACGGCGGCGTACGGCCACCTCGTGGACCAATCGGCCAACACCGGCGGCATCTTCGTCTTCAACAGCAGCACCTTCTCCATCTCCCGCATTATCACCGGCCAGCTCGACGCCTACGTTGACATCGGCAACCGCGTGCTTCGCGACCACCCGGACACCGAGGAAGCGTTCCTGCGGGTCGGCCGTGGCTCGATCCTGCACCTCTTCCCCTACGACATCGCCGCCGTCGTCTACCTCGCCCGGCAGGCCGGCGTCGTCATCACGGACGCTTACGGCGACGACCTCGGCAGCACCTCGCTGGTGGACCTCGGCCCCATGAACCAGAAGTCCTGCATCGCCGCCGCCACGCCCGAACTCCACAAGCAACTGCTCGACACCATCCGCTGGGACCTGGGCCGCGCCGCCGCGCCCGCGAGGGAGGAATCATGAAGGCCCTGACGCTGACCGCGGAGCGCACGCTCACCCTCATCGACCACCCCAAGCCGGAGCCGCTGGCCGCGGACGACATAGTCATCCGCGTGACCCAGAGCGGTATCTGCGGTACCGACCGCAGTGTCCTCGTCGGCAAGTTCCCGGCCGAGACCGGAGTCGTCATGGGCCACGAGGCCGTCGGCTTCGTCGACGCCACCGGCCCGGGCGTCACCCGCTTCGCCGTCGGCGACCGGGTCATCGTCAACCCCACCCTGTACTGCGGCAACTGCGCCAACTGCCTCGAAGGCCACTGGAACTTCTGCGGCCGCAAGGCCGGGACCGAGGTCGGACTGGACTACGACGGCTCCTTCGCCGAGTTCATCCGCCTTCCCGAGCTCTTCTGCCACGCCGTCCCCGAGGACATGGACTTCGACCGCGCCGTCGTCGTCGAACCGCTCGCCTGCGCGCTCAACAACATCGAGGCCGGCCGCCTGGCAGCGGGCGAGACCGCCGTCATCGTCGGTGGCGGCCCCATGGGCGTGGTCACCGCCATGGCCGCCCAGCTGTACGGCGCCACGGTCTTACTCGTCGAGCCCGACCCGGTGCGCGGCCGACTTGGCCAGGAGATCTTCGATGCCCCCGAGTTCGGCGGCCGCGTCACCGTCCACACCCCGGACGACCCCGCCCTCGCCGAGCGCGGCGACCTCGTCGTCGACTCCGTCGGCAACCTCCTGGAGCAGAGCATCGGCTACGCAGCCGTCCGCGGCCGCGTCGTCGTCATGGGCTTCAACAGCAACGCCTCCGCCACCGTCCGGCCGCTCGCCCTGCTCCAGCGCGGCCTGCAGATCATCGGCGCCGGCGACTACAACAGCATGATCTTCCCCAAGGCCGTCGAGCTGGCCCGGCAGCTGCCCCTAGAGCGCGTGGTCACCCACCGCTTCGCCCTCGCCGACCACGAAGAGGCGTTCAAGGCCCTCGCCGCCGTCCCCGGCACCGAGTACACCGCCCTGAAGGTCGTCCTCGTACCTCCGCACCCCGGGGCGGACGCATGAGTCCCACGCAGCGCACCTCATTCGCCGAGGCGCTCATCCCCGGCGCCACCCGGCCCGTCGTCATCGGCGAGTACCCGTACTACCGGGCCGACCCCGCCAACTGGGCCGCCAACCTGCGCGAACTGCGCGCCCTGGGCGTGGACGTCGTCTCCTGCTACCTCCCGTGGCGCTTCCACGAGACCGCCGGGCCGCTCGGCAGGGCAGAGGGAGACCGCTCCTTCGACTTCACCGGGAAGACCGACCCGCAGCGCGATGTCGTCGGACTGCTGGAGCTGGCCGCCGCCGCCGGGCTGAGCGTCCTCCTCAAGCCCGGCCCCTTCATCCACGCCGAGGTCCAGCTCGGCGGGCTGCCCGACCGCCTCTGCGGCCCCGAGCACACCCCGTACCAGGGGCTGGACGGCACCGTCCTCACCTCCCAGGGCAAGCCGCTGCCCAGCCTTCTCGACCCGGCCGTCCAGGCCGAGACCGAGGCCTGGCTGAAGGCCGTCGCCGACGAGGTCGTCGCCGGGGCCACAGCCCCCGACGGTCCCGTCGTCGCCCTCCAGCTCGGCAACGAGGGCACCTGCGGGGACGCCCACCTTCCCGTGGACGCCCAGGACGCCTCGCCGCCCGCCCGCCGGGCCTTCGCCCACTGGCTCACCGGACGCGATCTGCCCGACGAGGCCGCCCTCGCCGCCCAGGACGTCACCCAGTGGACCAGCGCCACACGTCAGCTGTGGTCCCGGTGGTCCGGCCACGCCATCGTCGGCCTGTGGGACCGGATCTCCGCCCTCTTCCCCGAGGGCCCGGCCCGGTTGGCCAACGTCCCCCTCACCGAGGTCACCGCACCGCGCGCCGCGCTCGACGCCTGGGCCGCCCGGCAGAGCGCCATCCAGGGCTCCGGGTACTTCGTCGGGCACACCGAATGGATCGGCAATCCGGCGCGGGAGACCACCGCCTTCGGGTCCCACCTGGCAGGGATCCTCCTCGGCGGCACCGATGTGGCCGAGGCGAACTGGGGATTCACCTGGACCGACGAGTCCTACGCCCGGCCAGCGACCCCCGTCTTCAACGCGCTGCTGGCCCTCCTGCTGGGCTCCACCACCGTAAGCGTCTACACCGCCTGCGCCACGGAGAACTGGGGCCCCCTGGTCGACATGGACCCCGACGGCCTGCGCGCCGAAGGGGTGGATCCCGGCCTGCACGCACCGCCGTACACCCCGGGTGCGCCGCTTGCCGAGTCCGGCTCCCACCAGGCCAACGCCGAGGGCCTGCGCCTGCTGGCCGCGTTCCTCGAACGCTTCGGCGACCTGCTGACCGGCAGCGTCCTGGACCGCGACGCGGTGGTCCTCGTCGACCGGGCCCTGCCCGAGGCCGGCGCCTGGCAGCGCACCGGCCGTACGGTCCTCGCGGAACTAGCCGAAGCCGTGGACCGTCAACTGGCCCACTCCGGGTTGCTGTTCGGGCTCGGCTGGCTCGACGAGAACCCGGCGCCCGCCGCCGACGGCACGCCCGTCCCCGTCGCCGTGCTGCGGGCCGGGCACCCCGACGGAGACCTCCCCGGCGAGCTGAGGCTCCCAGCCGACCGGTCCGCCGACGGCGCGGCCGCCGCGTTCGTCGCCTCGATCGCCGCCGGGCTCCGAGCTCCGGCCGGCGGGAGCTGGACCACTGCGCACGGCAGAGCCCGCCTCCTGAGCCGGTCCGGCCCCGACGGCGTCCGCGTCATCGGAGCCTTCAACCCCACCGAGGCCGACGACCGGGTCACCGGCACCGGCACCGGAGGCGGCTGGACGCTTGACCTGCCCGCCGGCTCCGCCGCGGTCCTCGTCACCCGCGACGGCGCACTCACGGGATGGCTCGCCACCCCCGAGGAGCCGTCCGCCACCCCCGCCGCACTCACCTGGGGCGGCGAATCGGCCGACGCGAAGCGCGTCACGGCCTCCTGAGAACCCGGACGGCGGGGGTGCGTACCTGACAGCGCGCCCCCCGCCGCCCGGCCCCGGCCGACGGCAGTCCTGCCGGGGGTATGGGAGACCGACGCCGCGCGCGTCACGGTCTCCCGAAGGCCGGGCGGTGGGGAGCGCACCTGACGGCGCGCCCCCGCTGCCCGGCCTGCTCGCGGCCCCCGGCCCCGCCCCAGCGCCGACCCTCTGCTCCGCCCTTCCCGGCCGCGCGCCGGGGCCGACCCCCGCAACCGGTTCTGCCGAGAACATCGCGTCCCGCGGTCACCCGCCGCCGGGGCTCCTCCCACGAGCGAGATGGCGTCATGAACCCGAACTCCCACGCCGAGCCCGGCCCCGTGCCGCACCTGCGCCCGGCCGGCCCGCAGACCCTCGGCATCCTGGCCGACATCATCGCGCGGGAACAGCCCGTGTTCGCCATGCCGTCCTGGTTCGTGACCACTGAATCCGCGCAGGCCGGCCACCTCCTCAGCGAGTTCGTCCGGGAACTTGGCGGCCGTTCGGTCGGCACCCGCTACCGCAGCTTCTTCGCCAACTCCCGCTACGAGGCCCTGCACGGCGCCGTCAAACTGCTGCGCCACCGCGCCGCGGCGACCGCGGCCACCCACCGCGGCCGCGTCCTGGTCCTCGACCCCGACGGCACGCTCGCCCGCCGCACCGACCCGCTCGGCGAAGGCCCCGACCGCGCCCTCGCCCCCGGCCTCCCCACCCGCACCACCGTCGCCGGTCTGAGCGCCGCCCTGCGGAGCACCCCGGTGTGCGGGCTCGTCATACGCGCCCCCGAACTCCTCGATGCCGACGACCTGGCCGCCGTCGCCGAACTGGCCCGCGCCACGCGCGCCACCGGAGCCCGCATCGTCGTCGACCTCAGCGACATCTCCCCGGACACCCCGACCGACCCCGCCGTCACCGCGCTGCGCCCCGACCTCGTCGTCCTCGGTGAATCCCTCACCGGGCACGAGGTCCCGTTCGGCGCCTTCACCGGCACCCACGACACCTTCGCGCCGTGGAGTACCCCGCGGACCGGCTTCCTGCATTCCAACACCTACGGCGGAAACACCGTCGCCATGCGCGCCGTCATCGCCCGGCTGCTGCCCCGCTGGGACGCCACCGCCCCGGTGCACCGCGTCCTCGCGGCCACCGCCGCAGACCGGCGGGCCACCCTCGACCTGTACACCCACCACGTGAACCCGATGGCGGCGCGTATGCAGCGCAAGCTGCACGGTGCACTGAACGTAGTCCGGGCCAAGGGCTCTCGGCTCACCGTCCGCCTCGACTCCGGCCGCGAACTGGATCTGGTCGACGGGCTCTGCGGAGCCGGGCTCGGCGTGGCCGGCCACAACCCCGCCGACGCGCTGACCGACGTCGTCCGGGGCCACGACCCGGCCCGGGACCACGTCCGCGAGCTCGAAGGGGTCCTGGCCCGCGAAACCGGCCTGCCCCACGCCTTCCCCGCCGTCAGCGGCGCGTCCGCGGTGGAGAGCGCCATCACCCTGGCCCGCCTCGCCCGCCCCCGGCAGCGGCGCATCGTCGTCTTCAAGCACAACTACGGCGGCAAGACCCTCGTCTCCCTGCTCGCCACCGCCGCCGACCGCACCCGCGCTCCCTTCGGACCCCTCTACGACGACATCCGCTACATCGACCCCTTCACGCCGCACGCCGTCGAGGAGTTCCGCGAGGAGGCGGCCGAGGGCGACATCGGACTCGTCTGGATCGAACTGGTCCACGGCAGTTCCGACGCCTACGCCCCGATCCCCGGCCCCCTCCTCGACGCTGTCACCGAGGGCCGGACCGAGCACGGCTACCTCGTCGGCGTCGACGAGGTCCTGACGTCCTACTACCGCTGCGGCACCCGCTTCGCCCACCACGGCCGGCTCCCCGACGTCGACCTCATGAGCCTGTCCAAGGCACTGAGCCACGGCTGCTTCCCCACCGGTGCCGCCCTCGTCTCGGAGGAGGTCCACGACGCCGCGCGCCGGGCCCACCCGCAACTGGTCGACGAACTGCGCACCCACCACGCCCACGGACTGGGCGCCCACTTCGCCCTCCAGTCCATCCGCCAGGTCGACGCCCTCGGCGTGCCCGAACGCGCCGGGGCCCTGTCGGACCTCGTGCGCGCCGGACTCGCCGCCATGGACGAAGGGCCGCGCGGAGTGGTCGGCCGCCGCTTCGCCGAAGGCATGCTCGGCCGGCTCGAACCTCGGGTACCCGGAGTGCTCGGCCGCCTCATCGACCCCGGGGGCGAGTGGATGACGTACGCCCTCATCCTCTGGTGGATCAACCGGGCCCGCGCCTTCGTCGTCTACGACGTGTTCCTCCTGCCCCTGACCGCCACCGAGCGGGAGATTTCCCAGGTCATGCAAGGTGCCCGCCGGCTCTCCCACACCGGCCCGGCCCGGCTCCTCGCCCACGCCGCCCTGTTCCGGCTGGGCCAGCGCCTGTCCCAGGGCCTGTCCCGGCGGCCGAAGCGGCGCCCGTCCCGTACCCCCGCGAACTCGAGGAGCACCGTATGAGCACAGAGAACGTCGAAGTGATCCGCACCTTCTTCCGATTGTTCGACGAGGGCCGCCTTGCCGACATCGAGCCGCTGCTCGCCCCCGACTTCGAATGGGTCTACCACGGTCCCGCCTCGCTGCCGTGGGCGGGCGTCTACCGCGGCGTCGAGGGGTTCCGCGCATTCTTCGCCATAGTCCGCGAGCTGATCCGGGTCCAGGAGTGCGACGCCTACGACTACCTCGACGCCGGGGACCGGGTCGTGGTGCTGGGCGTGAGCCGCACACAGGTCCTGGCCAACGGCGCTCGCTACGAGGCCCCGTGGATGAACGTCTTCACCGTCCGCGACGGACTCATATCCCGATACCTCGACCTCTTCGACACCGCCAGCGTCGTCGAGGCGCTCGAACGCGACCCGCAGGAGGTGACCGCGGCCCCGTGAACACCACCGCAACCACCCTCGGCGCGGCCTTCACCGCCGTGGCCCGCGCCCACCCCCACCGCACCGCGCTGGTCCGCGGCCACCTCCGGATCGGCTACGCGGAACTCGCCGCCAGAGCCGCGGCCGCCGCCCGCCGGCTCGCGGGCCGCACTGCCCCCGGCGAGCCCGTCGGGATCTGCGCCCACCGCTCGCCCGGCACCATCGCTGCACTGCTGGGGACGGTTCTGGCCGGGGGTGCCTACCTTCCGCTGGACCCCGACGCACCGGACGACCGGATCCGCTCGCTCGTCCTCGACAACCACCTGCGCACCGTCTTCGCCGCCGGGCGGGACGTTCCGCGGCTGCGTGCCCTCCTGCCCGCTGGAGTGACGGTCCTCGCCGTCGACGAGGACGCACCGGAGCCGGGTGGCGACGCCCCGCACGCCGTTCCGGAGGTCTCCGCGGGCCAAGGCCAAGGCGAGGGACAGGAGCCGGGACCTGACTCTCCGGCCTACGTCATCCACACCTCCGGCAGCACCGGCGCCCCCAAGGGAGTCCAGGTCGCGCACCGGTCCGTCCTCGCCCTGGCACACGCCCCCGAGGCCGGACTGACCGCCGACGACGCCGTCCTCCAGCTCGCCCCGCTTCACGTGGACCCCTCCGTCTTCGAGATCTGGGGCGCCCTGCTCAACGGCGCCCGACTCGTGCTGCCGCGTTCCGACCGGCCCGGCGTCCACGACATCGGCCGGGAGTGCGCCCGCCACGGGGTGACCGTCCTGCGGCTCGCCGCCCCGTTGTTCCGGCTGGCGATGGAGCACATCACGGCGGACCTGCGCGGGCTGCGCCTGTGCGTCTCAGGCGGCGACCGGGCTGACGCGGACGCGGTGCGGACCGCGCTGCGCGAGCTGCCCGGCTGCCGGATCGTCAACGGCTACGGGCCCACGGAGACCACGGTCTACGCCTGCTGGCAGAGCTTCGACACCCCGGATGACTGGGACAGCGCCTGGCGGGACGTGCCGATAGGCCGCCCCTTCGCCGGGGCCACCGCCCACGTCCTGCGCCCCGACCGCACTCTCGCCGCGCCGGGCGAGGACGGCGAGCTCTGCATCGGCGGCCCGGGCGTCGCCCGCGGCTACCGAGGCAGGCCGGAGCAGACCGCCGAGCGGTTCGTCCCCGAGCCCGGTCGGCCCGACCGGATCGCCTACCTGACGGGCGACCGGGTCCGCAGGCTCCCCGGCGGCGAACTGGCCTTCCTGGGGCGCTTCGACGACCAGGTCAAGATCCGGGGCCACCGCGTCGAACCGGCCGAGGTGGAACGGGCGCTGCTGACCCACCCGGCGGTCCGGGAGGCGGTCGTGGTCCCGTACGGCGCCGTGGACGCGCGTCGGCTGGCCGCGTACGTGGTGCTGGCACCGGGTGGCGACGCGGACGCCGACGCCCGGCCCGACGCCCAGGCTGCTCTCGGGACCCAGGCCGTCCTCGGCGCCCACGCCGCCCGGATCCTGCCCGAACCGGCGGTCCCGGCCGCCGTGACCGTGTTGGCGTCGCTGCCGACCACCGCCAACGGCAAGGCCGACCGCCGCCGCCTCGCGTCCCTCGCCGACCGTGCGGCCGTGGCGGCCGCGGCGGCTCCCGGCCCGGCCGACGGCGCTCCGGCGGGTGGTAGGGAGGTCGTGGCCCTGCGCGCCGTTTCCGCGCACTGGGAGGCGGTACTCGGCCGCTCCGCCGGCCCGGACACCGACTTCTTCTCCGCCGGCGGGGACTCCCTGTCCGCGATGGCGATCCTGGCCCGCCTGGAACGCGACCAGGGCGCGGCCCTGACGATCGCCGACCTGTTCACCGCCCCGACGGTCCGGGCTCTGGCGGCCCGCGTGGCCGCCGCGACCGCGGGGGTACCACCGGAGGACGGCTCCACCGCCGAGGCAGAACCCGCGGTCGACGCCGAGACAGACCCCGAAGCCGACCCCGGCAGACTGCCGCTGTCGCCCGCCCAGGAGGGGATCTGGTTCGAGCAGGAGGCCACCGCGAGCACCGACCGGTACGTCATCGGACGCGGCTACGCCGTCGACGGGCCGCTCGACCAGGACCGGCTGCGGAACGCCCTGAACCTGTTGGGCCGACGCCAGGCCGCCCTGCGGACCGTCGTTCGGCGCGACGCCGACGGCTGGCGGCAGAGCCTGAGCGCCGACCCGGGCGCCGCGCTGTGCCACGTTGACCTCTCCGGCGTTCCGGCCGGGGAACGCCAGGCCCTGGCCCGCGCCCTGGCCGCCGAACACCGTGCGGCCGGCCCGGACGCCGACGGCACCCGGCTGCTGCGCACCCTGGTGCTCACCCTCGACGAGGGGCGGGCCCTGATCCACTTCGCCGTCCACCATGCCATCGCCGACGACTGGTCCCTGGACCTCTTCACCTCCGAGCTGTCCGCCCTGTACGCGGACCCGGCCGCTGAACTGCCGCCCCTGAGCCCGGCCTACCCCGAGCACCTGCGCGCCGCCCACGCGCCCCGCCCCGAACGCCTCACCGCCGCGACCCGGTTCTGGCAGGGCGCACTCGACGGGGGCGCCGCCGCACTCGACCTGGTCACCGACCGCCCCCGACCCGCGGTGCTCAGCGGAGCCGGCGACCGGGTGCGGCTGCGGATCGGCTCCGTGCAGCACGCGCGCCACGCCGAGGCCGCCCGCCGGCACGGCGTAAGCCCGTACATGTTCTGCTTGGCCGGCGTGTACACGGTCCTGTCCGCCCACACCGAACGCGACACCCTCACCCTGGGCGCCCTCGCCGCAGGCCGGGACCGGGCCGGGGCGCAGGACCTCGTCGGCTGCTTTGTCAACCTGCTGCCCGTCCGCGTCGAGGCGGACGCGGACACCACCGCCGGGGCCCTCCTCGCCCGCGTCCGCACCGCCTGCACCGAGGCCCTGCACCACCAGGACGTCCCCTTCCAGGCCGTGGGCCGGGAACTCGCGCCGTCCACTACCGCACGGGCGGCCGTCCCCTTCCAGGCCGTAGTCAACCACCGGCAACGCAGGCCGCGTCCGCTCGAGCTGTCCGGCACGCGGACCGAGCCCTGGGACGCCGGTGGCCGTGCCACCGCCACCTTCGAGCTGGCCTTCACCTTCCAGGAGGAGGGCGACGGCCTCGACGTCGAGGTCGAGTTCAGCACCGACCTCTACGACCGGGCCACCGCACAGCGGCTGGCGGGCCAACTGGCCGCCGTGCTCGACCGCCTCGCGGACGGCGACCCGCCGCTGCGCGACGTCACCCTGTACGAACCGGGGGAGTACGAACGGCTGAGCCGCGCCCCGGAGCCGGGTCCACGGGCAGCGGACACCACCCTGCCCGCCCTCGTCGCCCGACAGGTCGCGGCCCGCCCGCACAAGACCGCCGTGATCGGCGACGGCACCAGCCTCACCTACGCCGAACTCGACAGGCTCGCCGACACCGTGGCCGCCCGCCTCGCCACCCGCGGGATCCGGCCCGGCGACCGAGTCGCCGTGTGCCTGGAGCGCTCCCCGCTTCTCGCCGCGACCCTCCTCGGCGTGCTCAAGGCCGGGGCCGCGTACGTGCCGCTCGACCCGGCGTACCCGGCGCGGCGGCTGCGCCACTGCATCGCCGACGCCGACGCCGGCGCGCTGGTCTGTGCCAAGGACACCGCCGACACGCTGTTCGGCCCCGGTACGGAGGCCTCCGGCCCGCCCGTCCTCGACATCGAGGCCCTCGCCGCCCCCGGCGAGGAGACCGCGCCCGCCGCGGGCCCCGGCGATCCCGCCGCCCCGGCGTACGTCATCTACACCTCCGGCAGCACCGGGCGCCCCCGCGGTGTCGCCGTCTCCCACCGCGCGGTCGCCAACACGCTCCTCGCCTGCCTGGACCGGCACCCGTTTACCGCGGACGACGTCTGGCTCCAACTGACCTCGCCCGGCTTCGACGTGGCCGCCTTGGAGCAGTTCATGCCGCTCGTTTCCGGCGCCAGCCTGGTGTACGCGGACGACGCCACTCGCTCTGACGGCCCGGCCCTCACCCGCACCCTGCGCACCGCCGGGGTTACCGTGATGGTGACCGTACCCTCGCTGCTGCGCGCCCTGGACCGCCCCGACCTGGGCGACGTGCGCGTGCTGCTCGTCGCCGGTGAGCCCGCGGACGTCCACGACACGCGCCACTTCGCCCGGGACCGGGTTGTCGTCAACGGCTACGGCCCGACCGAGGCGGCGATCCTGGCGACCACCCACCGGGCAAGCCCCGCGGACGACCGGGCCCGCGTGCCCGTGGGTACCGCCCTGCCCGGCACCGCGGCCCACGTCGTGGACCGCCACGGACGGCTCGCGGCCACCGGGGTGCCCGGCGAACTGTGGCTCTCCGGCGCCGGACTCGGCGACGGCTATCGCAACGACCCCGAGCGCACGGGCGAGCTGTTCACCACCCATCCCGCGCTCGCCGGCGCCGGACGCTGCTACCGCACCGGGGACCGCGTGCGCCGGCTGCCCGACGGAGCCGTCGACTACCTCGGCCGGCTCGACCACCAGATCAAGCTGCGCGGCTTCCGCATCGAACTCGGCGAGATCGAGGCCGCGCTCGCGGAACACCCCGGTGTCCGGGAGGCCGTCGCCGTCCTCATCGGCATCGGCACCGGCACCGACGCCGAACTCGCCGTCGGCTACGTCGGCACCGCCGCGCCGCAGGACGCCCGCGCCCACCTGGCTCGGCTGCTCCCGGGCCACATGGTGCCCCGCCTGGCCGTACCCGTCCCCGCCATCCCGACCGGCAGCCACGGCAAGGCCGACCGGTCGGCGCTCGCCGCCCGGCTCGCCGACCACCGGCAGCAGCAGCCCCCCGCCGACGGCCCGGCGGGCGGCTCCGCGAACGGGACCGAGCGGCGGCTGCTCGCCCTGTGGGAGGACGTGCTGGGCGGGCCGACGGGCTCCCTGGACGAGGACTTCTTCGCACACGGCGGCCACTCCCTGCGGGTCATCCGGCTCCTGGGCCGCATCGAGCGGGAATTCGGGGTCCGGATCGCCGTCGCCGACTTCCTCGCCGAGCCGACCGTACGCGCGGTGGCCCGGCTGTTGGGGGGGCCCGATCCGGCGACCCTGCCGGTGGGGCCGGACGACGCGCGGCTCGACCCCCGCATAGTCTTCCCCGACCGCCCCGGCCCCTTCGACCCGAACGGCGCCGTGCTGCTCACCGGGGCCACCGGATACGTGGGCTCCCACGTCCTGGCCGAACTGCTGGACCGCACCACGGGCCCGGTCCTGTGCCTGGTCCGGGCCGCGGACCCGGACACCGCCCGTCGCCGCCTGGCCGCGGCCCTGCGCCGCCACGGTCTGCGCCGCGACGCCTCGGACCCGCGGATCGTGCCCGTCCCGGGGGACCTGTCCCGGCCCGGCCTGGGCCTCGACGGAACGCACCGGGAACACGTCCTGCGGGCGACGACGGTCCTCCACCTGGGCGCCGAGGTCCACCACGTGTCCGGCTTCCACCACCTGGCGGCCGCAAACGTCGGCGGTACCGCCGAACTCCTGCGGATCTGCGCGCAGGGCCGCCCGGCCCGCCTGCACCACGTCTCCACCCTGGGCGTATTCCGGGACGGACCCCGCGGCACCCGCCCACGCACCATCACCGAGGCCACCCCGGCCGCCGGCGAACGGCATCCACGCGGTCGCGGCTACGCCGCCGCCAAGTGGGCCGCGGAGCACCTCGTCGGCCAGGCCCTCGAACGCGGAGCCGACGCCCGGATCTACCGGCTCGGCCGGGCCGGCGGCAGCACGACGGGCGCCGTCAGCGAGGACGACTTCCTCAGCCGGCTCCTCGTCACGTCCACCGCCCTCGGCTGCCACCCCGACGACCCACGGCTCGCCACCGACGCACTACCCGTGGACACCATGGCCCGGGCCCTGGTCGCCCTGGCCCTCGCCGACGCCGCCCCAGGCACCGTCCACCACCTGCACCATCCCCGGCGGACCCAGGTAGCCGAGCTGCTCGCCGTACACGACCGCCGCACGGGCCGTACCACCCCCGCGGTCCCGCTGGGGGTCTGGCTCGGCCGGCTGGCCGACGCGGAGGCCCGCGGCACCGCGCTGCCCGCCCTGGCCTACCGCGAGTACTTCCGGGAGCTGTGCGACCACCCGGACGCCGGCCTCCCCGACCACCGCAACGACGCCACCATCGCCGCCCTGCGGGCCCACGGCATCACCCCGCCCGCCCTGGACGACGCCATCGTCGGCCGCTGGTGGCAGAAACTCGACCGGAGCACCCGCGATGACTGACCCGACGACCGACCCGATGGCCGACGCGATGGCCACCCCGACGACCGACCCGGCTTCCGACCCGCACTACCCCATGGACCGGCAGTGCCCGTTCGCCCCGCCCCGGGAAGCCACCGACATCCGCGACGCGGGCACCGTGCCCCGCGTGATGCTGTGGAACGGGGTCCGCCCCTGGCTGTTCACCCGCTTCGACGACGCCCGCACCGTACTGTCCGACCCCCGGTTCAGCGCGGACAAGAGCCGCCGCGGCTACCCGCTATCCAGCGCCGTCGCCCTTGCCGAGACCGCCGTCGAACCGACCCTGCTCGTCATGGACAACCCGCGGCACGACGCCGTACGGCGCCTGGTCCTCGGCGAGTTCACGGTGAAGCGGGCCGAGCGGTGGCGCCCCGCCGTGCGCGCCGTCGTCGACGGCTGCCTGGACCGCATGCTCAGCGGCACCGAGGCCGACCTCGTGGCCGACCTGGCCCTGCCCGTCGCGCTCACCGTCATCTGCGAATTCCTCGGAGTGCCCTTCGAGGACCGCGAACTGTTCCGCGGCCTGACCCACACCATGAACGTCGTCGACGGCACCACCGCGAGCGCCGCCGCCGCCCGGCAGGCCCTCCAGGACTACCTGGAGGAGCTCGTCGCCGCCGCCGAACTCAAGCCCCAGGACGGCTTCATCGGCCGCATGGCGGCCCGGCACCTGCCCGACGGGACCATGACGCGGCCCCAACTCGCCGCGATGGCACTCCTGCTGCTCACCGCAGGCCACGACACCACCGCCAACATGATCTCCCTCGGGGTGCTGACGCTGCTGCGCCACCCCGGTCACTTCGCCGCCCTCGGCACGGACGACGACCCTGAGCTGCTCTCCGACACCGTCGAGGAGATGCTGCGCCACCTCACCGTGGTCCAGCGCGGCATCCGCCGGATCGCCATCGAGGACGTCGAGGTCGGCGACCGGCTCGTCCGCGCCGGGGAGGGCGTCGTCGCCGCCATCAACGTCGCCAACCGGGACCCCGAACGCTTCCCCGCCGCCGAAGAGTTCGACCCCGCCTCCCGCGCGCACGGCCACCTCGCCTTCGGCTACGGGCCCCACCAATGCATGGGCCAGTCGCTGGCCCGGGTGGAGCTCCAGGAGGTCTACGCCGCCGTGGCCCGCCGGATCCCGACGCTGCGCACGGCCGTGCCCGTCGAGAAGATCCGCTTCAAGTCCGACATGGCCGTGTACGGAGTGCACGCCCTTCCCGTGACCTGGTGATCCCGCTGCCGCCCGCCGCCCGTCCCCCCGCACCGAAGGAGCCGACCCCGTGAAGGTCACCCTCGATCCCGAGCGCTGTGTCGGCGCCGGCCACTGCGTCATGTCCGCCGCCACGGTCTTCGACCAGGACGAGACCGACGGCATCGTCCTGCTGGTGAACCCGGAACCGGCCGAGCACCTCGCCGCCGCCGTCCACGAGGCCGCCGACCTGTGCCCCGCCCGGGCGATCCTCATCACCGGGGCCGACGGGCAGCCGGTATGAGCGCCGCCCTGCTGGCCGCCCTGCGAGCCGCCCTCGACGGCGGCGGCGCCCTGGTCACCGACCCGGACGCCACCGTCGGCTACGCCCACGACATGATGCCGCTCGCCCCGCACGGCCGCCCGCTCGCGGTGGCCCTGCCCGCCTCGGCCGAGCAGGTGCAGGCCTGCGTGCGGGCCTGCGCGGCGGCCGGCGTCCCGATCGTCCCCAGGGGGGCCGGAACGGGCCTGACCGGCGCCGCCAACGCCGTCGACGGCTGCGTCGTCCTGGTCACCACCCGGATGAACCGGATTCTCGAACTCGACCCGGACAACCGGATCGCCGTCGTGGAACCCGGCGTGGTCAACCAGGACCTGAAGACGGCCGCCGCCGCCCACGGCCTGTACTACCCGCCCGACCCCTCCAGCCTCGACACGTGCACCCTCGGTGGGAACCTGGCCACAAACGCGGGCGGCCTGTGCTGCGGCAAGTACGGGGTCACCGGCGACTACGTTCTCGGCCTGGACGCGGTCCTCGCCGACGGCTCCCTCCTGCGCACCGGCCGCCGCACCGTCAAGGGCGTCGCGGGCTACGACCTCACCCGTCTCCTCGTCGGCAGCGAGGGCACCCTGGGGATCATCACGCGGGCCACCCTCTCCCTGCGCCCGCTGCCCTCCGCGCCCGGCACCGTCATCGCGGCCTTCGACTCGGTGGCCCGGGCGGGAGCCAGCGTCAACCGGATCGTCCGGGCCGGCCTCGTGCCCTCCCTCATGGAGATCATGGACGCGACCTCCCTGCGGGCCTCGTCCGCCTACCTCGGCACCGAGCTCGCCGGCGAAGGCGACCAAGCCCTGCTGCTGTGCCAGTCCGACGCGCCGGAGGGCACCCGCGAAGCCGAACTCGATCAGATGGAGCGCGTGTTCCGGCAAGCCGGCGCGGTGTACACGCACGCCACGCAGGACGCGGCGGAGGGCGCCCTGCTGCTGCGCGCCCGCCGGGTGAGCCTCGCCGCCCTCGAAGCCCGGGGCGCCTGCATGACCGAGGACGTGGCAGTGCCCCGCACCCTCATCGCCGATCTGATCGAGGGCTGTACGCGGATCGGCGCCGACGCGGGGCTGACCGTCGCGGTCGTCGGCCATGCGGGCGACGGCAACATGCACCCCACGGTCCTCTACGACGGCGACGACGCCGGGCAGTACGCCCGCGCCCGGACGGCGTTCGATGCGATCCTCGCCCTCGCCCTGTCCCTCGGCGGTACGATCACCGGCGAGCACGGAGTCGGCAAGCTCAAGCAGGACTGGCTGGAGCGCGAACTGGGCCCGGTCGCCCTGCGTGTGCACCGCGACCTCAAGGACGCCCTCGACCCGACAGGCCTGTTCAACCCCGGCGCCGTGATCGCCCGGCGGTCGGCCCGGACCCGCCGTGCCGGTTGAGACCTTGCGGACGCTGGCCGGGCTCGCCCCGCCCCTGCGGACCCTGTTCCTCACGACCCTGCTCTTCCGCACCGGCACCATGGCCTACCCCTTCCTCACCCCGTACCTGCTGGGCCGCGGAGGTCTGGACGCGGCCGAGGCGGGTCTGGCCGTCACCACCTTCGGGGTAGGCGCCCTCGCCGCGGACCTGGCCGCCGGACGGCTCCTCGCGAGGCTGCACCCGTACGCCCTGATGCGGGGCGGTTTCCTGCTGGGCGCCGCCGCGGTCGCGGTGGTGCCGCTGCTGCACGGCCAGCCCGCGCTCATCACGGTGGTGCTGGCCTGGGGGTTCGCCTACGAGATCGTCACCCCGGCGGCCTACGCGGCCACGATCGCCGGGTCACCGCCCGAGCAGCGCAAGGTCGCCTTCTCGTGCTATCGGCTCGCCATCAACCTCGGGCTGTCGGCCGGCCCGCTCCTCGGGGCCCTGCTCTACGCCCTCGACCCGTACGCCGTGTTCTGGGCCAACGCCCTGTGCGTCCTGGCGGCCGCGGCGTTCCTGCACCGCCGAGGCGCACGCCGGCCCATCGCCGATGCCGGCGGCGGGCCGGGCCACGAGACCCGGCCGCAGGGCCCGGTCCGCCAGACGAGGGCCGAACGCACCCGTTTCTGGAGCGTGTTCGGCCTCTCCCTGCCCATCCAGCTGGCCTACGCGCTGCCCTCGGTCTTCGTCGGCGCCTACGTCATCGTCGGCCTCGGCCTGCCCGGCTACTGGGCCGGCGTCGTCTTCACCGTCAACGCCGTCGGGATCGTCCTGTTCGAGGTCCCGCTCAACATCCGCATGGCACGCGTCGGACACCTGGCGACCCTGCTGAGCGGCTACGCGCTCGCGGGCACCGGGTTCCTGCTCATGGCGCTGGCGGACACCGGGCCGGAACTGGTGGTCGCCACCCTCGTGTGGACGGCCGGGGAGATCGTCGTCTTCCCCGGGCTGCTCGACTACGTCAGCCGGCTCTCCGGCCCGGCCGCCGACCGCAACATGGGCCTGTTCTCCGGCGGCGTCAACCTGGCCTTCATCGCGGCCCCGCAACTCGCCCTGCACCTCTCGGCCCCCGGCCACCCGGGCGCCCCCTGGGCGGCCGCAGGCGCGGCGGTCTGCGCCGCCTGCCTGCTGCTGCTCGCGGCCCGCACCAACCCGTACACCTGGCACAAGGAGGAACCGTGCTCAAGCGTGACCTGACCCCCTTCATCGGCGTCGAGTACAGCGGACTCACCCACGCCGAACTCACCCGCCCGGAGGTCTTCGCCGACATCGTCGACTCCCTGAACCGGCGCGACCTCGTCGTCGTCCGCGGCATCGACCTCACCCCCCGGCAGCAGATCGGCCTCGCCGCCCGCATCGGCCGCCCCGTCCCCTTCCTCCTCGCCGACTGGCGCCACCCCGAGTTCGCCGAGATCCTCGTCTCCTCCAACGAGCGCAAGGACGGCCTGCCCGTCGGGATCGAGCGGGTCGGCCACTTCTGGCACCAGGACTCCTCCTTCGACGCCGACCCCTCCGCCTACACCGTGCTGCACGGCGTCCACGTGCCCGAGGACCACGGCCACACCGTCTTCGCCAGCGCCGCCGACGTCTACGACCGGCTGCCCGAGGAATGGCGCACCCTCTTGGAGGACCGCGTCGGGCTGCACACCCTCACCAAGCAGCAGCGCATCGCCCCCGAGCACGTGGGCCTGTCCATCGCCGAGGTGCGGGCCCTCATCGCCCGCCAGTACCCGGCCGTCGAACACTCCGTCGTCCGCCGCGACCCGCACACCGGCCGCCGCTTCCTGTACGCCGCCCGCGCCTACATGGACCGCGTCGTCGGCCTCGACGCCAACGAGAACGAGGCGTTCTTCGGCCTCGTCGACACCCTCCTGGCCGATCCCGACCGCACCTACACCCACCGCTGGACGCCGCACGACCTGCTGCTGTGGAA
Source organism: Streptomyces sp. NPDC058674 (assembly GCF_042716505.1). Lineage (NCBI taxonomy): Bacteria > Bacillati > Actinomycetota > Actinomycetes > Kitasatosporales > Streptomycetaceae > Streptomyces > Streptomyces sp. NPDC058674. The sequence continues at coordinate 57,221 of NZ_JBHXSC010000025.1, read as the reverse complement.
GACCGCTACCACCTACCACGTCGCCACCGACCTGCCACCCGGCGTCTCGCGGACCGTCCACCGCGTCAGCGTCGCCGCCGCATGAGCGGGCCCCGGCACCCCGCCGCGCCCGTCGGCGTGATCGTCGACGGCTACTCGGTCGGCAAGTACCTGCCCGCATCCTTCCGCAAGCTCGGCGCGGACGTCGTCCACCTCCAGAGCACCCCCGAGTTCCTGGACTGCGTACCCCCGCCGGACCTGCGCCCGTACCTGGCCAACGTGGTCCAGGACGCGGCCGACCCCGCCCGCACGGCGAAGGAGCTGGCCTCCTACCACCCCTGCGGGGTCCTGCCCGGCCAGGAGACCGGCGTCCCGCCGACCGACCGGACGGCGGAACTGCTGGGCCTGCCCGGCAACCCGTCGGCCACCTCCGCGCTGCGCCGCGACAAGTACCGCATGATCGAGGCGCTGCGCGCCGCCGGCATCCGCTGCGCCGACCAGCTCAAGTCCGACGACGTGGAAGCGGTGCTCGCCTGGGCGCGGACCACCGGATACCCGGTCGTCGTCAAACCGCTCAGCTCGGCCTCCACGGACAAGGTCTCCGTCTGCCGCCGCCCGGACGACGTCCGTGCTGCGGTCGCCGACATCCTCGGCAGCCGGGACATCTTCGGCCGGCACAACGACGAGGTGCTCGCGCAGTCCTTCCTGGACGGCACCGAGTACATCGTGGACATCGTCAGGGGCCCCGGCGGCACACGGCACGTGTGCGGCGTCTGGCGCTACGAAAAGACCCTCGTCGGAACCCGGCCGGTCTACGACCGGGACGTCCTGATCGACCCCGGAGCGCCGCAGGTCGAACCCCTCGTCACCTATCTGGACACCGTCCTCGACGCCCTGGACATCCGGTTCGGCGCCGCCCACGCGGAGATCATGATGACCGCCGCCGGGCCCGTGCTAGTCGAGGTGGGCGCGAGGCTCGACGGCATCATGGACCCGGGCCACCACGACTCCTGCCTCGACGGGAACCAGGCCGACCTGCTCGCACTCGCCTGCGTGCGCCCGGGGGAGTACCGGCGCGCGCACCCCGGCGACACCCTGTACCGCAAGCACCGCGAGGGCATGGTCGTCCACGTGCGGACCAGCCGCGACGGCCTCGTCGAGGCCGTGGACGAGAACTCCCTGGCACGGATCCGCGCTCTGAAAACGGTGCACCTGGCGGTGCCCCGGCTGGCCCCGGGCGACCGGATGCGGCCCACCACCGACCTGCTGTCCAGCCCGCTGCGCGTCTTTCTGACCGGCGACAGCCCGGAGGAGCTCCTCGCCGACCAGCGCCGCATCCGGCTGCTGGCCGACGACGTGTTCCACCTCGCCCCGAACTGACCGCGCCCGCGCCCGCACGCGCATGCCGGCGTGCGCCGTCCCACTCCCGAGGATTCCCATGGGTGTTGCCATCCGAGCCGACCTGGCCTCCGTCCCCGACTACAACATTCCCAGCACAGCGCCTGACGCCATCCTGCTCAACTCCAACGAGGGGCCGCTGCCGCCCCCGCCCGCCGTGGTCGAGGCCGTCGCCCGGGCCGCCGTCGAAGGCCACCGCTACCCGCAGTGGTTCTCCGACACCCTAGTCGGCCGACTAGCCGACGACCTGGCCGTCCCCGCGGAGGGGATCGCAGTCGGCTGCGGGTCGGTGAGCCTTTGCCGCGATCTCATCCAGGCGTTCTGCGCCCCGGGGGACGAAGTCTTGTTCGCCTGGCGATCCTTCGACGCCTATCCGGTCTTCGCCAGGGTCGCTGGAGTGCGCGCCCGAACCGTCCCCCTAGACGCCGGGCACCGGCACGACCTGGAGGCGATGCTCGCCGTCGTCACCCCCGCCACCCGCGTCGTCTTCGTCTGCAACCCCAACAACCCCACTGGGACGGCGGTCCGGGGCTCGGAACTGCACGCGTTCCTCGACCGCCTCCCCGCCCGCGTCCTAGTCGTACTGGACGAGGCCTACCGGGAGTTCGTCGACGATCCCGACGTGCCGGACGGGATCGCGCTGGCCCGCCACCGCCCGAACGTGGCGGTGCTGCGCACCTTCTCGAAGGCGTACGGGCTCGCCGGCGTGCGCATCGGGTACTGCGTGGCCGCGCCGGCCGTGGTGTCGGCCGTCCACAAGGTGTCCGTCCCCTTCGCGGTCAGCAGGCTGGCCCAGGCGGCCGCCCTCGCCGCGCTCGACCGCCCCGAGGAGGTGCGCGCGCGCTCCGTGGCGATCGTACGCGAACGGCGGCGCCTGGAATCCCTGTTGGCCCGCAACGGCCATGAAGTGACCCCCTCGCAGGCCAACTTCGTATGGCTGCCCCTGGGGGAGGAGGCCGCCGGCTTCGCCGACTCCTGCGCCCGCCACGGCGTGCTCGTCCGCGCCTTCCCCGGCGACGGGGTCCGCGTCACCGTCGGGCTGCCGGAGGAGAACGACGCCTTCCTCCGCGCGGCCGACCGCTACCGGGCGACCGCTCTGCGGCCCCAGGCCGTGAGCATGCCCGGGGACAGCCCGGTGCACTGGCGGGAGTCCAGGTAGCGCACGGCCTCGTCGATCTGGGCGTCGTCGACGAGGCCGTTCCCACCATGGAGGGGTTGCAGCGCAGGGCCGCCGCCCGTAGCCGCACCGCCCCGGCTCTGGCGGCCCGTCAGCCCGCTTACTTCGTGGCGTTCGACGTCCTCCAGGGTGAGGGCGGTGAGCAGCTGCTCGCGTTGCCGTACCGGGAACGCCGACGACGGCTTGAGGTTCTGTTCGCTGCAGGCGGGCTGGCTTCGCCGTGGACGCTGTGCCCGATGACCACAGACGTGGCTACGGCGCGGGAGTGGCTCGAGGACTGGACCGACGTGTCCGGCGGCGAAGGACTGGTCATCAAGCCTCTGACCAGCAAATACCCCACCGGCATACCGTGGCTGGACCAAGGTCCGCCGCCGCGACACCACCGAAACCATCATCGGCGCGATCACCGGCACACTCACCCGCGCAGCTGCTCATCCTCGGCCGTCACGATTAGACCGGCCGCCTGCGCCCGGTAGGTCGCACAGTGCTCCTGCGGGCGGATCAGGCCCGCCTGGTCGCGGAGTACCTGGCTCCCGCCGGCCCGGGGCATCCGTGGGAGGGGGCCCGGTTCACCGCGTCGTGGGGTGGGGGTCCCGTGACGTCCTAGACGGGGGGCCGGGGGTCCGGTGGAGCTGCGGGACATCGAGATCTTCCTGACGCTGGCGGAGGGGCTGCACTTCGGCCGGGCAGCGCAGCGCCTGCACGTTTCCCAGGCTCGCGTCAGCCAGGCCATCAAGAAGCAGGAACGGCGAATCGGCGCCCCGCTCTTCACCCGCACCAGCCGCACGGTGCGCCGGCGCGCGCCTTGAGCTGACCGAGGGTGAAGCCCTCGCCCGCCCGGTCCAGAGCCTTGGTGGTCTCCTTGAACAAATACTCCGCCCGCTCGTAGGACAGCCGTCGGCGCCCCGTCTCCGGGCACAGGTCGGCCTGCGCGGGTGTCCGCGCCGGCCCGGGCCGCCGGCTGGACAGGAACACCGGCCCCCGCGTCCGGCCGGCCAGCAGCCCGGGCAGGAGCCGGGCCGTCCCGGAGCGCCAGCTCACCCACGTACGCCCCGCCCGGGCCCGGAGGTCGTCCAGGTCCAGGTCCTCCAATTCAGCGACAGCACGGCCTTAGGGCGAGTGTGCCGACTGGCTAGAGTCCAGGCAGGGACGGCTTGCGGTTTCCCCGCGTACGCGGGGATGACCCGTCACCCCGTCCCGCGCTGCGCGCGGACCGGGGCCTCCGATGTGTGCGGGGTGGTTGCCACCGCGTCGGCCGGGATCGTGCGGGTGGTCAGGGTGACGCCGCTGTGGATGCGGGTGCGGGGGCCGATGGCGACGCCCGGGTTGAGGCTGACGGTGTTGCCCGTCTGGACGCCGTCGCCGATCAGGGCGCCGAAGCGGGTCGTGCCGCAGCGGTAGATGCCGTCCGGGGTGCGCTTGTCGGGGCTGATGCGGATCGCGGCCACCGTTACCCCGCGCCGGCGCCGACCAGCGTGCGGTTGATGCCGATGCGGCGGCTGAGGTTCACGCGACGGGGGAGACCGGGGCGAGGAGCTCGGGGAAGGCGTCCTCCCAGGCCGTACGGACGTGCCTGCTGATCAGCGTGCGGAGCACCGGCCACTGGGCGAACAGGAGGTCGCGGTTCAGCAGGGTGACGAGGTCCTCGTGGCCGCCCTCGGCCAGGACGGTCCGGTAGAGGCCCATCCGCAGGCGCGGCCGGTCCAGGTCGTAGGCACGCAGCCCGGACCATGCCACGTGCAGGGGAACCTCCACCACGCCGTGCTCGGGCCCGGCGAGCTTCTCCAGCGAGCCGGGCAGCCGCCCGGCGTACCGGGCGTACAACACCTCCCCGGCGGGGCGGGCGGCGCAATCGTCGAAGGGCTCCGTGACCATGAACCCGATTATCCCGCGGCCCGCCCGTCCCGGGTACCGCAAACGGAGCAGGAGGCGCCGTGGGGAAGTGGCAGGAGTCCCGCCCTGCCCCGGTGAGAGAACCAAGCTCATCCATCGGGGTGCACGGCCGGCAGGCCCGGACCACTGTGGGTGGTCCGGGCCTGTCGGCGTCGTCGTGGTGCTGTAGGCAGGGGTCGGGTCAGCTTTCTGTCAGCGCCAGGTGCCGGTGTCCCAGAGGCTGGTCTGCCATGTGCCGTCGCCGTCCTTCTTGTAGACGACGAGGTTGCCGTCGTCCTGTAGCTGCAGGTAGGCGCCGGGGCTGTAGGTGGTGGACGCCCACAGGGCGCCGCCCTTGCCTTCGCCGCCGTCCTTGGAGTACAGGACGAAGTTGCCGTCGGCCTGCATGCGGGCGTAGGCGCCGGGGCTCCACGGCTGGGTCATCCACTGGTCCTTGCCGGTGGCCAGGTCACGGAGTTCCAGGTGCCCTTCCATGCCCATGAGCAGTGCGTTGCGCTTTCCCTGGATCCAGGCCCCGGGGCGCAGTTCCTGGCCGCCTTGCAGGCGCGGGCTGCGCATCCACGTGCCGGTGGCCCACAGGCTGTTCATCCAGCCTTCTGTGGTGCCGCTCTTATAGACGACCACGTTGCCGTCGGCCTGCAGTTGGAGGGTCGCGCCGGGGTTGTAGGGGGTGTTGGACGCCCAGAGCGCGCCGCCCTTGCCTTCGCCGCCGTCCTTGGTGTAGACGACGAAGTTGCCGTCGCTCTGCAGGACTGCGTAGGCCCCCGGGTTGTTGTACGTGCCGGAGGCCCACAGGGCGCCGCCCTTGTCGGGTCCGCCGCTGCGGTGGTAGAGGACGAGGTTGCCGTCCGCTTGCATGATCAGCTTGATGGACGGGGTAGTGGAGACCTGGCCCGATGCCAGTTTGGCTCCTGCCGTGAGGCTGATGCTGCCGTCCATGATGGTGGCGGTGCCGAAGGCCAGACCACCTGCGAGGGGCTTTCCGGTCCAGGAGATCATGGCGTTGTCGGAGCGGCGGGCCCACAGATCGGCGTACCCGTCGGCGTTGGCGTCGCCAGCCGATCCGATGGCCGGGAAGTCCGCCTGCCTGACGCCCCAGCCGATGGAGACACGGCCTGCCTTGTTCCCCCAGGTTGCCGGGTCGACGTTCCCGTCGGCACCCTTGGCTCCGTACGAACGCAGGACCTCCCCCGTGGCGTTGTCGCGCAGCCACAGGTCCGGAAGCGAGTCGCCGTTGGTGTCGCCGGGCGCGATGACGGTGTACTTGTCCCAGTCGCCCTCGCCCACCAGAACGGGCTCACGAGCGTCCAACATGTAATCAGCGGCGTAGTAGGCCCAGAGATGCCTGCCCTGCTTGACCAGGACATCGGGTCGGCCGTCGCCGTTCAGGTCACCGGCAGAGACGGCCTGTTCAGCGTTGTACCAGTGGTCGTCGCCGTTCCAGTCGTCACCGAAGTCACAGCCGAGCTCAGGGTCCTTGACCGGACAGATGACGGATAGCTCGGCCTTCGACCGCTCGTCTATGACGCCGGCGCCCTTGTTGGAATAGGACCACAGGCGGTTCTTCTTCACACTGCTGTCGTACCCGAAGGTGACGAGGTCGTTGTAGCCGTCTCTCGTCCAGTCGCCGCTGGTCAGGGCTTGCTGCCCCGGGAACGTCTCATTCCCGCCGCCGTTGACGCCCGGTGCGAAGGAGCCGTTGCCCAACCCTGCGTACATCGACAGGATGCCGTTGGAGTCCGTGGACCAGACGTCCTTGCGCCCGTCGCCATTGAGGTCTCCGGCGGCGTCGCGTCCCGCGGCGCTGGGGTTGGCGTAGAACTTGTACACGGTCGTGTCCGACCGGTTGCCGGCCGCGTCCAGGCTTTGCACGTTGAGGACGTGCGGTCCGTAGCTGGGCGGGGTGATCTGCACGGGCTTGCCGGGCGTGGTGACGTGCTGTTCTGCTTCGTTGTCGGCCCAGTAGACGAATTCCGCGACATCGCTCACGCCGTTGGCGTCGAAGGTGAAGGTGCCGGGCGTACGGGCCTTGCCGGTGACCGCGGGCCAGCCGTTCTCACCGTTGGGGAACTCGGCGGAGGTGACGTTGGGCTTCTTGCTCGGCCGGTTGCGGTCCACGGTGAAAGCGCAGGCGCTGGTCCACGCGGAGTAGGCGTTGTCCTGGTCCTTCGCGCGGACTCGCCAGGTGTAGCTGCCGCTGGGCAGGGTGGTGTCGGGCACTGACCAGGTCGCGAACCGGCCCTGCTGGCCGAGGACCGACTCGGCTGCGATCCGGGTGCTCTGGCCGGCCTTGTAGAGCTCGAACTCGGCGGTCAGGACGCCGGCGTCCGGGTCCTCGACGGTGGCGTACAAGGAGACGCGCGTGTTGCCGACCGTGCCGCCCGAGCACGGCGTACGCGGGTTGGTGCCCAGCGCGGAGGGGGTTTTGGGCGGGTTGTTGTACTGGGTCTCGATCGTCAGGGTCTTGGGGTCGAAACGCTTCCAGCCGAAGGTGTCCGACTCGTTGCCGGCGAAGAGGCCCACGGTCACGCTCGCCGCCCCGCTCGCGGCCGCTTGTCTGGCCAGCCCGGTGATGTCGAACTCCAGGTTCCCTGCCGCGCAGCTGTCGCTCCACCCCTTGGACTGGTTGACCGTGGCGATCTTGGAGACCTTGCCGGGCTGCTGGTTCCAGGTCGTCCTGGAGGATATGGCGCCAACGTGCCACAACTCGACCGGACGTGCCTGGCAGGACCATGACCACGTGTTCTGGACCCGCAGCGTCGACTTGCCGACCTGCGTGCCCTTGATGTTGGACGTGTCGAACTGGAAGAAGGACCGGGAGAGGCCGTCGGTCTCGTTCTCGTAGCCGACGCGGACGTCATCCCTGGTGTTCCAGTATGAATTGTCCGCGTGCTTCTTGTAGACCCGGGTCCAGTTCTGCCGCTCGCCCCAGGCGAACGACGGGTCGATGAAGACGGGGTACTTCGTCTGCGCCCCGGTCAGCAGCGGCTGGTCGGGCTTGATCTCCAAGGTGCCGTTCGCCACCGTCGTCGGCATGTGCGCGTCCTTGGCGCCTGCCGGCGGCGTGAACACGTCGGACGGCGCCGACGTTCCGCTCCCGCCCGCGGCGCCTGGCTGCGACATCTTCGAGGCCGGCGCGGTCTGCGCTGCTGCCGGAGCCGCGGTGGTGGTGGAGTCCCACATCAGCGGGGAAGGGCTGGTGAAGACCTGCTGGCCGGCCGGGTTGACGGCGGAGATCGCCCCGGTCCCGGCATCGGTGGACAGCTTCAGCCCGACCGTGTCGATCTTGAACTTCAGGGAGGCGAGTTCCGGGTTCTTCGCCGCTGCGGCGGTCTTCACGACCAGCAGCTGCGAGAAGCCCTCGACCTCGGCCTTGACCTGCAGGTCGACGTCCGGCAGGACATTGGCGTAGGTGGCCACGTTCTTTGCCAGCGTGGGTTTGGGCAGCGCCTTGGGCCAGGACAGCGACAGCGTCCGGCCGTCCTTCACGCCCGTCAACAGCGGCCCCGTACCCCCGCCGGAGAACGCCAGGGACACCGTCGTGGCCTTGGCCGCGACCTTTCCGTCAGCGCCGAACACCAGGGTGGGGTCCGTGGCCACCCACGAGCCGGCGCGCAGCACCCGCACCGGGGTGCCGTACCGCCTCACCGACCACTTGCCGTCCGGTGCCGCCCACGTGTCCGACGACTCGGTCCGCGCGGAGACCAGCTCATAGGGCTCGCCGGTCTCCTTGGCCTTGGCCAGCGCGAAGTCCTCGGCACTCACCGACCCCTCGGCGACCGGGTCGGTCGCGGCGGCCGCCGTCTGTGCGGGCGTCACTACATCCAAACCGGATGCGACTATTCCGCCTGCCAAAGCAAGCAATGCAATTCGGGAAATCCCCCGCCCGCCCGGGATTCCGGAGCGGGTCTCTCTTCTTCTCACGCACACTCCAACGGTCTGATATTCGGCGTCACTCTACTGGTCATGTCGACACGCCAACGCCGCTGAACTGCTGTTTTTATGCCACTCTTAGGCGCGCCGCCCGATTTGACCAGCAAGATCCACTTTGCAGTATTAGACGTCGAGTTAAAGCGCCTGGTGGGCCGTCACAGGTACCGAATATGGACTGTTAGTCTGCGGCGGTAAATTTCTAAAGAAGTATGGGGTGGGGTGTGAGAAGGTTCCGCATGCGAGGGCTTTCCGCGGCGTTGGCCGCGGCTGTCCTCTCAAGCGTGCTGCCCGGCGGCGTTGCCGCGGCAGACAGCAAACCCGGACCAAAGCTGCCGGCAGTGAAACAGCCGAAGGCAGTCCCGGTCACTCCGGTACGCACCGGCAGTGTGAAGAAGCCCGACGCGGCGGCGCAAAACCCGTGGAAGGCGCCGAAGATCTCCTGGCCGGCGGCCGGGACGGCCGAGGTCGACCTGACATCGGGCCCGGCCTCGAAGGCCTTCCTGACGGCGCCGACCGCCGCGCCGGCCATCGACGCGAACGCGCAGAAGGCGGGCAAACTCCCCGTCTCAGTCTCCACCGCACCGGGCAAGGCCGCGCAAGCGCCCGCGAAGGCAAAGGTCACCCTGGCGACCAAGGACGCGGCCCGCAAAGCAGGCATCGACGGAATCCTCCTGTCCGTCGGCCGCTCCGACGGCTCAAACCAGCCGGCAGCGGCAAAAGTCGAAGTCGACTACAACGCCTTCCGCAGCGCCTACGGCGGCGACTACGCGGCCCGCCTCCACCTCGTCGAACTCCCAGCCTGCGCGCTGACCACCCCAGACTTGGCCGAATGCCGCACGCAGAAGCCACTCGAGACCCGCAACGACACCCGCTCGGGCAAACTGTCGACGCAGCTCACCACCCTGGACGGGGCCAACCCGACGGCTAAATCCGGCGGCGTGTCCGCGATGGCGGCTCCCGCCGCAGCCGGCGGTGCGACCGTGCTGGCCGCCACGGCCGGTGACGCGGGGCCGACCGGCGACTACAAGGCGACCTCGCTGCAGCCCGCAGGTGCGTGGACCTCGGGCGGATCCACCGGAGCCTTCGCCTGGTCCTACGGCATCAGCACGCCCCCGGTACCGGGGGGCCTGGCGCCGAACATCGCACTCGGCTACAGCTCCCAGTCGGTCGACGGCCGCACCAGCGCGTCCAGCGGCCAGTCGTCGTGGATCGGCGACGGCTGGAACTGGGAGCCGGGCTTCATCGAACGCAAGTACAAGCCCTGCAACGACGACAAGACCGGTGGCACGAACACCACCAAGGTCGGCGACCAGTGCTGGTTCAACGACAATGCCACCATGTCCCTCGGCGGGAAGTCCACCGAGCTCGTCTTCGAACAGGGCAAGGGCTGGCACCCTGCCGCAGACTCGGGCGAGAAGGTCGAAAAACTCACCGGCGCCTCGAACGGCGACAACGACGGTGAGCACTGGAAGATCACAACGACCGACGGCACCCAGTACTTCTTCGGCCTGAACCGCCTTCCCGGCTGGAAGGACAACGGCTCGGCCGCCGACGACCCGACCACGAAGTCGACGTGGACCGCGCCGGTCTTCGGAAACCAGGCGGGCGAGCCCTGCTACAACGCCTCCTTCGCAAGCGCTTGGTGCAAGCAGGCGTGGCGCTGGCAGCTCGACTACGTCGTCGCCCCCGGCGGCACCGCGATGGCGTACTACTGGAACACCGAGACCAACAACTACGCCCGCAACCTCTCCGAGACCACGGGCAAGGGCACGGTCACCCCGTACATCCGCGGCGGGTGGCTCGACCGCATCGACTACGGCCTGCGCTCCGACGCCGTCTACACCGGCAAGGCCGCAGCCCAGGTGAAGTTCGACGTCGCCGAGAGGTGCCTCACCAACTGCGGCACCTTCGACGAGACGAACGCCAAGAACTGGCCCGACACGCCCTTCGACCTGTTCTGCAAGGACGGCTCCGCAGAGTGCAAGGGCCAGTACTCGCCCACGTTCTGGTCACGGATGCGCCTGACGGAAATCAGCACCAAGGTTCTGACGGCCGGGGCCTACCAGGACGTCGACTCCTGGAAACTCGACCAAGGCTTCCCCCCGGCGGGCGACGGCATATCCACGCCCATGTGGCTGAAGTCGATCACCCGGACCGCCAAGGCCGGCGACGCCCCCGACATCACCATGCCCCCCGTGACGTTCGCGGGCCAGCAGATGGCCAACCGGGTCGACAAGACCGGTGACGGCATCGCCCCCTTCATCCGCCTGCGCATGCACCAGGTCATCACGGAGACCGGCGGTTCGATCGGAGTCATCTACTCCACACCCGACTGCACCTCCACCACGCTCCCCGCAGCGGACGCCACGAACACCACCCGCTGCTACCCCGTCAAATGGGCAGCAGAGGGCGAAACCTCCAGACTCGACTGGTTCAACACCTACGTCGCCACCCAGATCGCCGAGGACGACAACGTCGCCTCGACACCCGACCGGGTGACCTCCTACAGCTACCTCGGCGGCGCCGCCTGGGACATGGACACCAGTGAGTTCACCAAGGCCGCAGACCGCGTCCACTCCATCTCCCGCGGCTATGGCCTGGTTCAGACCCGCACCGGTTCCGGCCAAGACGCACAGACCCTCTCCGAGACCCGGTACTTCCGGGGTCTGGACGGCAAGGAAGTCAAGGACGGCACGGGCTCAGCCGTCACCGACCGGCCCGAGTTCAGCGGCCTGGTCCGTGAATCCGCGACATACAACGGCGACGACACCAGCAAGCTCGTCAGTGCGGTGTCCAACACCCCCTGGCGCTCGGAGGCGGCCGCGAAGCGCGGGCGACCCGGCCTCCCCGACCTGGTCTCCTACAAGACGGGTACAGAGAAGACGTCGACCCGTACGACCGTAACCAGCGGCACCCGCACCACCGAGACCAGCCGTCACTTCGACGAATACGGCATGGTCGACTGGGAGTCGAACAACGGCGACACCGCCAAGACCGGCGACGAGTCCTGCACCACCACCACCTACGCCCGTAACACCACAAGCTGGATCCTGAACAAGCACAGCCGCGTGGAAAGCGTGGCAGTGCCCTGCGGCACGGCCGCCAACCGGCCCGCCGATGTCCTCGGCGACACCCGCACCTACTTCGACAACGGCCCCCTGGGCACCGTCCCGGCTGCCGGCCTGATCACCAAAACCGAGAAGATCAACGGAAAGGGAGACGGCTACGACATCGTCGCCGCCGTTCCCTCCACCTGCGGCCCCGCACAGAACCAGACCTGCTACGACGTACACGGCCGGGCACTGGCCTCCACTGACGCCTACGGCAAGGTGACCACAACCACCTACACGCCTGCCGCGGGCGAGCCCGCCACCACGACGGTGGTGACGAACCCCAAGGGCCACATCGTCACCACCGAAACCGACCCGCTGCGCGCCCAGCTCACCAAGGCCACGGACGCCAACGGCAAGGTCACCACGACGGCGTACGACGCAATGGGCCGGGTGACGAAGGTATGGCTGCCCACGCGAGCGGCCGCCACCTACCCGGACGTGCCCAACCGCGCATTCGAATACCTCATCCGCAACAACGGGCCGGGCGTCATCACCTCGAAGACGCTGACTCATGACGGCAAGTACTCCGTCTCGCACTCTATCCAGGACGGCCTGGGCCGCGAGCTCCAGACGCAGACGCAGTCGCCCGACCTCGCAGGCCGCCTGATCACCCAGACCTCCTACGACTCCCGTGGCCTGGCCTGGCGGAACTCCGGCACCTATTACGCCACCGGCGCCCCCTCGCCCGACCTGGTCACCGGCCAGGAACTCAACTACCCGGCCTCCACCGACACCGTCTTCGACGGCGCCGGCCGACCCACTGCGGTCATCTCGAAGAAATTCGGCACAGAAACCAAGCGCACCACCACCAACTACACCGGTGACACCACCACCGTCATCCCGCCCCAGGGCGGCACCGCGACCACCACCGTCGTCGACGCACTGGGACGCACCACCGAACTCAAGCAGTACACCAACGCCGCTCGGACGACCTCGCAGTCGACCACCTACGGCTACAACAAGCTGGGCCAACTGGCAGAGGTCACCGACCCCGGCCAGGCCAAGTGGACCTACACCTACGACGTTCGCGGCCGCCAGACCGAGGCGAACGACCCCGACAAGGGCAAGACCAAGACCGTCTACGACCAAGGCGACCGGGTCACGGACGTCACCGACGCCCGCAACGTCACCCTGCACACCGACTACGACGAGCTCGGCCGTCCCCTCGCCACCAAGAACGGCACGACGACGCTGACTTCGATGGTGTACGACACCGTCGCCAAGGGCCAGCTCACCACCTCGACCCGATTCGTGGACGGCAAGGCGTACGAGTCGACCGTCACCGCCTACAACAGCCTCTACCAGCCGGTCGCCAACCAGGTCACCATCCCGTCCACCCCCGACACCGGCGCAATGGCCGGAACCTACAAGTGGAACACCTCCTACAACCTGAACACCGGCCAGGCCATGTGGGTCAGGCATCCCGCGATGGGCGACCAGCCGACCGAAACGGTCAGCAATACCTACCTCTCTGTGTCCGGGCTGCGCAACACCATGATTGCCGGTGGGCAACCACTCATCTCGGCCATGACCTACGACCACTACGGCCGACCCATGCGCGAGGAACTCGGAGACTTCGGGCAACACCTTTGGCAGTCCAATCAGTATGACGAGCACACCGGAGCCGTTACTCGCGCGACCATCGACCGTGAGGTCGCGCCCAAGACGATCCAGGACACTAAGTACACAACCGACCCGGCCGGCAATCTGACTTTCATCGCCACTGCTTACGGCCAGGACACCCAGCGCACCACGGACACCCAGTGCGTCAACCTCGATGCCCTGCGCCGCATCACCCAGGCCTGGACCAATAAGGGCGAGACCTGCGCAGCAAGTCCCTCGACCGCCGTCATAGGTGGTGAGGACCCCTACTGGAGCACCTTCACCTACGACGCGGTCGGCAACCGCAAGACCGACACCAAGCACAAGACCGCCTCAGGCCCGACCGCCGATACCACCCGCACCTACGCCGCTCCGACCGCGGGCAAGCACGACCTGACCAAGGTCACTCAGACCGGTACCGATCCGCACGATGAGACGTTCACCTACGACGCTGCGGGCAACACCAAGACCCGCAAGAGCGGCACCGGCGAAACCCAGTACCTCGACTGGGACGCCGAAGGACATCTCAAGTCCCTCATCCAGGGCACGTCCACCAGCACGTACCTCTACGACGCAGCCGGCACCCGGCTCCTGCGCAAGGAGCAGGACGCCACCACGCTCTACCTACCTGGTGGCAACGAACTCAAGCTGGACAAGAGCGGAACGGTCACCGCCACCCGCTACTACGGCGACATCGCCGTACGCACCGGCGGCAAGCTCACCTTCACCCTGACCGACCACCACAACACAGGCACCATCCAGGTCACGGCCGACGCCGCCCAGACCGTGACCCGCCGCAAGACCGGCCTCTTCGGAGAGAACCGCGGAACCCAGCCCACAGACTGGGCAGGCGAGAAGGGATTCGTCGGAGGCACCAAGGACTCCGGCTCCGGACTCACCCACATCGGAGCCCGCGAATACGACCCCACCATCGGCCGCTTCGTCTCGGTGGACCCGATCATGGACCTCGCCGACGCCCAGCAGCTCCACGGATATACCTACGCCAATAACAACCCAGTCAGCTTCTGGGACCCTAGCGGTCTCTGGCTCGACGACGGCTGGGGCCGCTCGGAAAAGCGAGACGGCAGCGGACCCGGATATGGCCGCAACAGCCAAGGCCACTACCCGGACACAACGCCGACCGTCCACGACACGAAATCGATCAACAACACCGTCAACCACGTCGAGCGTAAGATTACCAAAATCGCTCGTACGTACATGAATGACAAGACGTATGTGGCATTCCGGAAGGCCTACGAAAAGGAACTGAGCGCCTTCAAGGCGAGGATCGGGTACATCACAGAAGATGACCGGATCGCCGTCGCCGCAAATGTGTGCCTCGGCCCGGGTTCGGTGCACTGTCCAGAGGAAGCAAAGAACGAATACTTCAGCATGGACATGTACCGGATCACGCAATACGTAGGCTATGAAGGCACCCCGGGTGCCGGAGCGGGCGGCGCAGGGGGCGCGAGCCGCGGGGGCGCCAGGGGCGGCGCGGCGGCGGGCAAATCGTGTAAGTGCTTTCTAGCGGGTACTGGCGTCCTCATGGCCGACGGAGCGACCAAAAAAATAGAGGATGTGAAGGTCGGCGACGAGGTCATCGCAACCGACCCGAGATCAGGCGACACAGGCAAACGTCGAGTTTCTAAGCTCATCGTCACGGAAGACGACAAGAACTTCAACAGACTCTCCATCGTCACGCCTGACGGTGTGGAACAACTTGTAGCAACGCACGAGCATCCCTTCTGGTCTCCTTCGGAAGGCGACTGGATAGAAGCAGGCGACCTGCGACAGGGCATGTCGTTTCTCACCGCCTCCAGCGAGACAGTGATCCTAGTAGGCAACGAGGCTTACACGCAGCGGGCTAGGACATACAACCTCACCGTAGAAGACCTTCACACGTACTATGTACTGGCGGGGGCCACGCCCGTACTCGTTCATAATTCCGCCGGAGATTGTGGAATATCCGCACGCTATGAGAAGGCTGGCGATATTGGTAGATACGCCGATGGGCAGGATACTCGCGATCCAGCGTCGCAGTGGTACCACGAGATGCTGAGCAATGAGGAACTTCTGGACGGGATCAATAATCCTGGAGCAGGAGACGGAATTCTCGTCTCGAGTGACGGCACGATCCTTGGAGGCCATCACCGTAAGGACGAACTCCGAACGAGGATGAGGGACGGGCGCATCGACCCAGATACGCCAATCCGCATCGACGTCTACGACGGGGAGTAGTGCCTTATGTCTGTGATTCATTCGACCGACCCAGACTTCCGCGTTTGCCAGATTAGCTTCGATACGCTGCTCGCGATCCAGTTGGAGGCGGAGGGGCGAGGCTGGGCAACTCGATGGTCCTCAGTGGACGGGCTGCGCAGCCAGGTGAGGGAAGGCGCTGTAATCCTCAAGTCGCTGATGCGTGAGGAGCGAGGAGGGGTCGTGCGTGCATATCGATGTCTCGTGCTGTTCTCGGCTACGGATGAGCGAGGGGCTGGCGGGATTGCCACGATCGATCTTGCGCCAGCGACGCTCAAATCGCTGGATCGAATCGATCGAGATCCGGATGTTCGAAGGGCTCTCGTGCGCATGTTCTCCCTTTCGATGAACGGGATTTCGATGGTTTCGAAGAAGTAGACTTCTCTGTCAGAGGGGGAATCGTGGGATCGGTTTTCACCTCAGGAGATAATTGGTCAGGATCTGAGGAATTCGGATTTGATCGCAGCTTCTCTCGATTCTGGTAAGCGATGCCTCTGGGGCCCGCTGATATTCGGCGGGCCCCAGAGGCGCTAAGGGCTGTCCCATAAAGATCTCGAAGCCACCTCGGGCATGGTGGTGGCCCCCCTTGCAGCCCGCTGGCCTATCCGGCGAGGGCGAGGTTGTGCATGTGGGCGATGCCGAGCATGGCGTGGTGGACGCTGTTGCCTTTGAGGCGGCAGTCGCGGAGGATCTTCCAGGTCTTCATGCGGGCGAAGACGTGCTCGACGCGGGCTCGGACCTGCTTGTGGGACTTGTTGTGCTCCTCTTTCCAGTCCGGGAGTTCGCTCTGGCCGCGCTGTCGGCGGTGTGGGATGACGAGTCCGGTGCCCGGGTAGCCGCCGTCGGCGATCGTGACGGTGTTACCCACGGCGGCCTTGGCGCCTGACTCCTCCCATGCCCTGCAGTCGTTGCGGTTGCCGGCGAACGGCCGGCCGACCACGACGACCAGGCGGGTGTCGGCGTCGATGACGACCTGGTGGTTGGTGGAGTACCGGTAGTTCTTCGACCGTTCGGCCACGGTGTGGTCGCGAGTGGGAACCACGGTTCCGTCCACGATGAGGACGGTGCTCTTGCGGAACCGTCTGCGGGGCTTGAGCGCGAGCAGGGGGCCAAGGTGGCTGATGATGCGGGTGGCCGCGGACTTCGAGACGCCGAACAGTGGTGCGAGCTGCCGTAACGTCAAGTTGGTGCGCCAGTACGCCGTGACTAACTGATCGTTTCAGAATGAGATTCGTTGCGGGGCTTGGCAGTTGGGTGTGGTGTCGGCAGGATCTGAGGTGTGTCTGCTGATCTCGTGCCTGATGACTTGTGGGAACGTGTGGCCCCGTTGTTGCCGGGGCGGCCGGCCAGGCGGTTTCGGTATCCCGGGCGACTGCCGGTGGATGACCGTGCCGCCTTGAGAGCCATCGTTTACGTGCTGTGCAAGGGAGTGAGCTGGCGGGACGTTCCCACCGGACAGCTCGGCTGCAGTGGTGTGACGGCCTGGCGCCGGCTTCGGGACTGGACCGAGGCCGGCGTGTGGCCCCGCCTCCACGAAGTCCTGCTGGCCGAGCTGCGGGTCGCCGGGCTGCTGGACATGGATGACGCTTCGATCGACGCCTCGCACGTCAGGGCTCTGAAAGGGGGGATCACACCGGACCTTCGCCAGTTGACCGCGCCCGCCCGGGGAGCAAGCACCACCTCATCGTCGACCGGCACGGAACGCCACTTGTCGTCTCCCTGACCAGCGGAAACCGTCACGATGTCACCCAGCTCATGCCTCTGATCGACGCGATACCCCGCATCCGCGGGCTTCGCGGACGGCCACGTCACCGGCCCCGCCGACTCTTCGCGGACCGCGGCTACGACTTCGACAAGTACCGTCGTCTGATCAGGGCCCGCGGCATCACACCCAAGATCGCCCGCCGCGGCACACTTCACGGCTCCGGCCTGGGCAAGACCCGCTGGGTCGTCGAGCGCACCTTCGCCTGGCTCCACCAGTTCAAACGCCTTCGAATCCGCTACGAGATACGAGCCGACCTTCACCTCGGTCTCCTCCAACTCGCCTGCAGCATCATCTGCTTACGACGACTCCGAACCTCATTCTGAAACGATCAGTAAGCCAGCAGCTCATCAAGATGAGCGAGATCGCCTGGCGCAAGCACCGCTACGTGCAGTGCTCCTTCATCTGCTTCGGCGTGGGAGCGTTCATCGTGTTCATCGCGGGCGTCGTCGCCTGACTGCCCACAACGACGGGCCGCGTGGAATTCGTGCGGCCCGTCGACGTGGTCTTGAGGTTGACCGACTGAGGCGGTGCGCGGCTCACGCGTCATGAGACGAAACAAGCGAGAGCACCCGGACGTGCTCGTGCAGAGCGACGCGGGCGACATGTGGCTGGCCCTGGCGCGCCTTCACGCGGCCCACCGCGACCCGGTCGGCCGCCTCGTGCCGTTCGAGCGGCCGGAGGCGCTGCTGTCCCTTACCGAGCCGGACGACGTCCTGTTCACCGCACGGGTGGAGCTGTCCGGAATGGAAACGATGGGCCACCTCCACGACCTCATCCGCACGGTCACCCACCGCGTCACCGCGGAACTGGGCTATTCCGGGCCCGGGGTCGCGCTGGAGGTCATGGTGGGCAAGCGCCACGAACTCGCCCTGCACCCGGCCCACGTCGACGGCCTCACCCGGCTCCTGCGCCAGGCCGTCGACACCGTCGGGGCCCGCAGCACGCCCGGGGGCGGTCGGTGCTTCCACTGCGACGGCACCGGGCTTGCCCGCCCGCTGTGGGAGCCGGCGGCTGGGCAAGCTTGAGGGGAGCCTGGGCAAGCCCTCCGCACCGGTGGGCTTGCCCAGGAACCGACGGCTTGGTCAGCGGTCTGTTTCCGAGTCGGGCGCTTCGTCCGGCCCGGTCTCCGGCCCGGTCTCCGGCCCGGTCTCCGGATCGGAGCCGTCGTCGACATCGGAGCCCGCGGCGTCATCGTCATCGGTAGGGCTCTGGGTTCCCCCTGCCAACGCAGCGGCGGCGATCTGGTTGATGGTCGTCCGCGGGAGGAGGTGGCTGTAGTCGATCTTCGGTACGAGGTGGCTGAAGTCCAGCTGAGGAATCAGCCCGCTGAAGTCGGGCTTCGGCAGCCCGGCGACGAGGCGATCAGCAGCCGCCTGGTTCAAGGTGGTGGCGATGTCGAGCGTGGGCATCGAAGCTCTGATCTGCTCAATGACGCCCTGCCCGAGAAGATCGGCGGCAGTCAGCTTGGGGAGCAAGTCGGAGACGCTGCCCGCCATGACACCAGCGACATCGAGCGTGGGCATGGCCCCGGCGATGCTCTCGGCGATCAGGCGCTCGCCGGGGGAGTGGGCGAGCTGGTTCCTCAGGACCCGCTGCGCGCGCGATGCCCTGGCCTTCAGCCTCTTGATGATCTCCATGCACCGCGCATCGTCCGTGTTCGGGAGCACGGGTTCGCCGGGGGTCAGCAGGGTCGGCGCTTCGTCCCCGCCGTTCGCGGAGAAGAGGACTTTCATCTCCCAGACGCACGACACGTACCGCACGTCATCGTCGTCGCCGTTGATGGCGACCCCGTGCAGAAGCCAGCGGGTGTTGGCGGTGTACCAGACGCTGCCCTCGATCTCGTGACCGAGGACGTCGGCGATGCTCAGGAGTTCCGCTTCGGGAGAGGCGAGCCACTGGCGCCACTGAACAGACGCCTTGGCGGTGTCCAGACCGACGAACCCGACCGGTGAGCTGAGCATCTCGACTGCGGTTCGCGACACCCGGTTGCGAACGGACAGCGACCTCAGCAGCTCCTCAGCGGCTGCTTCGGCGTCCCGCCCGGACACCTCCTTGGTGAACTTCGAGACGACCGCGTCGAAATCCGTGAGCCGGGTGAGCCGGCCTTCCAGGCCGCGCACGTCCTCGTTCATCGGATAGGGATACGGGGCCCCGTCGCCGAAGTCCTTGGTGTTGTTCGTGACGAAGCAGACCTCCTCGTCCGGGTTCTCCTCCAGGTACTCAAGGATGGAGAACCAGACTGCCGCGTCACGACCGCCCTCGGACCGATCCTTGGTCGCCTTCGCCGGCGGAAGGGCCATGGCCTCACGAGCCAGCGCCTTGCGTGCGGCGTCCCCGCTGGTGTCTATGACCTCGAAGATCTCCTCGTACGCGCTGCGCCAGTGGGCAACGAGGCGGTTCAAGTCGAGCGGCTCCAGGGAGCTCTTCAACTCCCACGGCAGTGCCTCGCGCAGCTTCGCCAGAGTGTTCACGACGGCCCGGTACTTGTCGGGGTAGTGCTTCGTCTGGTGGGCGACCAGCTCCTCCATGACCATCCACGGCACGGCCACCTTGTGATGGCCGGACTGCCGCAACTTGCGGATGATGTCGGCCCGAAGACCGGACGGCGGGAGAAGGTTCACCGCATTCGTATCAAAGATGATCAACCGTGCCTCCGTAGCATTCACCGGGCATCATCTCGTGCGGCTCCGCACCAGTCGTAGGCCGTACCTCGATCCGGAGGGGTTGCATCGGAAGGGGGCTGGAGAGGTGTCTGCACGGGTGCACTAGGCGGGGGACCGCAGGTGTGACCGGAGGTGGGACCCCCCGAATCTGGTGATCTTGCATTCGTGCAGGTCAGATGCCGTGGGCAAGCCCCCTTCGGAAAACGACACCTCTCTGTCCGCGATAGCCGGAGGAAGAGGTCTGTCTCGTATCCCGGGGGCCGGCGGCGGTGCGGAGGAGTACATGTACCGGTATGGCTCGTGAACGGATCCGGTGGCCCCTCGTTGTGGACTGCGCTCGGGAGATCGTGGATGGGTACGCGCCGCTGAAGGTCACGCTGCGACGGGTGATGCACCGGCTCGCAGCTGAGGGCGTCCTGCCGCACACGCCGCCGATGTACCGCCAGCTGTCGGCGCAGCTGGCCCAGGCCCGGAGAGAAGGCGGCTTCCCCGACCTGATCGACACCGTCCGCGAAGTCCACGTCCCACCGGCCTGGCCGGACGCGTACAGCGCGCCGGGGTGCTTCCTGTGCCCCGGCGGGTGGGCTGCCCATCTGCTCGACGGTCCCACCGTGCCGTGCCCGGCTCCCGACCCTACGGTGGCTCCATGAGCGACCCGGAGAAGAACAAGGTCACGGCGCGGGCCTTCTACGATCTGATGTTCAACCAGTGCCGCCCCGCGGAGGCCATCGGCCGGTACGCGGGTAACACCTACATTCAGCACAATCCGGACGTCGGCGATGGCAAGCAGCCGTTCATCGACTACTTCGAGCGTATGGCGGCGGAGTACCCGGGCAAGAGGGTGGAGGTCAAGCGTGCTTTCGCCGAGGGCGATCACGTGGTCCTGCACTGCCACCAGGTCTGGCCCGACGAGGAGTACGCCTGCATCGACATCTTCCGTTTTGACGCCGGTGGCAAGATCGTCGAACACTGGGACGTCCTCCAGGTGATCCCGCCCACCTCCAAGAACGACAACACCATGTTCTGACCCCCGCCCCCCGCCCCTCGCCCCGCACGCCGCACGCCGCACTGCGATGCTGGCTCGGCCACCAATGGCTGCACACCCATCAGGGCCCCGCCACTGACGGTCCGGGCCGGACGCGTGACACGACCGGTCAGGGACAGAAGGTCCCACTGGGTTGGGTCACCCTGTTCGACGGGTCGAGGGGCCTCGTGGACGTCGCCGGGCTGGAGTTCGCGGACTCGACCGTCCTCGGCGTGCTGGTGCGCCTGCGTCACACACGGAATCTGGTTCTTGGGGGTCCGGTGCCGGATCAGCTTCGGCGGTTGCTGAAGATGGCGGGCGTCCTGCCGCTGTTCGAGATCCGGGACGGCACTGCGGCCTGACCGGCGACGTCGGGGGTGTGTGTCCCGGCGGTGGGTGTCCGGGCAGGGCGCCACCGCCGGGAGGCCGCGCGGGGGATGCGGGGGGACACCAGCCGCACGGCAGGCAGGCAACGCCCAGCGGGGTCCTGATGGTTACGGGCGGGCCGTCGGCCAGTTGACGGCCGGGCGGCTCCGGACGCCATAGACGTCCGTGGGGGTGGACTCGTCATCCATCCGCCGCAGCCGGCGAGGCGGCGGACGCCGGGGCGTGGGACGGTGCGTGTGGGAACCGTGTCGACGACGGGCCTCTCCCAGACAGAACCCGGCCGGCGCGCCCCGTAGTCACGCCGGCCGGTCCTGTCGTGTCGCGTCGCCCGGCCTGGCACCCCGGGGTGTGGTGCGCGGGGCGGTCCGGGCTTGGGCCCGTACGACAGGCGGAGGGCGGGGAGATGGTGCTGCGGCCGCCGGTGGAACCGATGCTGGCGCAGGCCGCGGAGGTGATCCCGCCCGTACGCCCGCACGTCCCGGTCGCCTATGAGAAGAAGTTCGACGGCCACCGCGCGATCCTCTTCACCCCGGCCGCCCCGGGCGGGCGGGTGCTACTCCAGACCCGTCGCGGGTCGATGATCGAGGACCGGTTCCCGGATCTGGTCGCGGCCGCCGACCAGCTGCCCGCCGGCCTGGTCCTGGATGGCGAGCTGCTCGTGTGGGACGTCGAGGCGGGCCGGCTGTCCTTCGAGGGGTTGCAGCGGCGGGCGGCGGCCCGCGGCCGTACCGCGGCCGGGCTGGCGGCCAGCCGGCCGGCCTACTTCGTGGCGTTCGACGTCCTGCAAGACGGTGTCGAACTGCTGGACCTGCCCTACCGGGAGCGCCGGCGGCGCCTGGAGGTCCTGTTCGCGTCGCGCGCTCTGACCGCGCCGTGGACGTTGTGCCCGATGACCACGGACCTGGCGACGGTGCGGGAGTGGCTGGAGTCGTGGACCGACGTGTCAGGCGTCGAAGGCCTGGTCATTAAGCCCATGTCCCAGCGCTATCTGCCCCGCGCGCGCGGCTGGTCCAAGGTCCGCCGGCGGGACACCACGGAGGCCCTGGTCGGCGCGGTCACCGGCAGCCTGGCCCGCCCGCAGCTCCTCGTCCTGGGCCGCTACGACGAGACGGGCCGACTGCGGGCGGTGGGCCACACCGTCCCGCTGCGCCCGGACCAGGCCCGCCTGGTCGCGCAGCAGCTGGCAACCGCCGACCCGGGACACCCGTGGAACGGGGTGCGGTTCGCTTCTGCGTGGGGCTCCCGCGACGCCCTGGACGCGGTCCTGGTCCGCCCTGATCTGGTGGCGGAGATCAGCGCCGACCGGTCCGTCGACCGGGGTGGGGTGTTCCGGCATCCGCTGCGGTTTAAGCGGCTGCGCCTGGACGTCGCGGTCGAGGACGTCCCCCGGTTCGGGGCGGGGCCGGCTGCGGCAGTCGGCTGACCCGCGTACTCGGCCGGGCGCTCGGCTGTCACCGTCCGGGGCGTGATGGGCCATCACCGCCCGGAGACTGCACGCACTGCGGTCTGCCGGCCCGGCCTGGCCGCTGTGGGCGCGCCAGGCGCTGGTGGAGAAGCCTCAGAGAGCCTGGGCCAACCCGTCGGCCGGCAAGGGGGACGTCGCGGGACGGCCTGGGTACGGCTGCCGCCTTGGGTGGGGGACGCACGTACGGGCTGCGTGTGGAGGCGTGGGGTGGGGTCTGTGGGGTGATCCGGGGGCTTGCAGGAGCGGTGGGTGGAGCCTGAGAGACTGCTGGACATGGATATCCAGCGCAGGAACAACGCCACCGTCACCGGCAACCCCCACGGCCCCACAGTGGTCCTTGCGCATGGGTTCGGCTGTGACCAGAACATGTGGCGCCTCACCGTCCCCGCCCTGGTCAAGGACTACCGGGTGGTGCTGTTCGACTACGTGGGTTCCGGCCGCTCGGATCTCTCCGCGTTCTCCGAGACCCGCTACGCATCCCTCGCCGGATACGCCCAGGACGTGGTGGACGTGTGCGGCGCGCTCGACCTTCGAGGCGCGGTGTTCGTCGGGCATTCGGTCTCCGCGATGATCGGCGTGCTGGCCGCCCAGACGGCTCCGGAGCGGATCGGGGCGCTGGTGATGGTGGCGCCCTCTCCCCGATACATCGACGACGAAGGCTACCGGGGCGGATTCTCCGCCGAGGACATCGAGGAACTGCTCGATTCGCTGGAGTCGAACTATCTGGGCTGGTCGGCCGCGATGGCACCGGTGATCATGGGGAACGCGGACCGGCCCGAACTCGGTGAGGAGCTCACGAACAGCTTCTGCGCCACCGACCCGGCGATGGCGCGCGTCTTCGCCCGCACCACCTTCCTGTCCGACTCCAGGGACGACCTCAAGAAGGTGAGCGTGCCCACACTGGTGCTGGACTGCACCCAGGACGCCATCGCCCCGCCCGAGGTCGGCGCATTCGTCCACCAGGCGATCGAAGGCTCGACACTGATCACCCTGGACGCCACCGGACACTGCCCGCACATGTCCGCACCCGAAGCCACCAACGAGGCGATCACCGGCTTCCTGGCAGGCCTGCGGTGATGTGCCGCACCGGTCAGCAGCCCGACCCGCGCGACCCCAGCGACGAGAAGACCTCGGATGCGGCGTTCGCCGCACTGCTGGAGGACAGCGCGGAGGAGCTGTACGAGCGCGCGCCGTGCGGGTACCTGTCCACGCTGATGGACGGCACCATCGCGAAGATCAACGCGACGCTGCTGGACTGGCTGGGGCTGAACCGGGAGTCGGTGGTGGGCCGGATGCGGTTCGCCGACCTCCTGACGGTGGGCGGCAAGCTCTACCACGAGACGCACTTCGCGCCACTGCTACGCGTGCGGGGCGAGATCGGCGGCATCGCCCTGGAGATCAAGAAGGCAGACGGCGTCCGCATGCCGGTGCTGGTCTCCTCCACCATCAAGCACGGGGCCACGGGCGAGCCGTTGCTCATCCGCACCACCCTCTTCGACGCTCGCGACCGCCGCGCCTACGAAGAAGAACTCCTGCGGGCCCGCAAAGCCGCCGAGGAAGCACACCGGCGGGCCGAAGCCGACCGGGCCCGCCTCCAGGACGCCCTCGCCGCACTCCAGTCATCACTGCTGCCCGACACCCTGCCGCCCATACCCGGCGTGCAGAGCGCCGCGCACTACCGCACTGCCTCCCCCGACCGGCTCGGCGGCGACTTCTACGATGTCTTCCCCCTCGACGCCACACGTTTCGCGTTCTTCCTCGGCGACGTGTGCGGCAAGGGCCCGCAAGCCGCCGCCGTCACTTCGCTGACCCGCTACACCCTGCGCGCCGCAGCCCTTCACGACCCCGACCCCGTCTCCGCCCTCACCACCTTGAACAGAGTCCTGCACGAGCGCTACAGCAGCGGTGACCCCCGCTACTGCACCGCCATCTTCGGCACCCTCGAACCCGCCCCGCAGACCGGGCACGTCACGGTCCACCTCGCCTCCGGAGGCCACCCGCCAGCCCTGGTCCTGCGCGCCGATGGCACAGCCGACTTCCTGCCCACCCCCGGCGGCCCGGGGGACACCCTCCTGCTCTACACCGACGGCCTCACCGAAGCCCGCACCGGCGAAAGCCGCACCGACCTGTACGGAGACGAAGCCCTGCGCGCCTTCGCCACCAAGCACGCCGGCCGGTCCCCGCACGCGGTCATGGAGGCGCTGACCGGCCTGCTGGACGGCTTCGGCGACGACACCGCCCTCCTCGCCCTCAGCGTCCCCGCCCCCAGGGAGCCGGTATGAGCCCGCTGGATCTCACCGTCCGAGACACCCCGAACGGTCCGCTCGTAGAAGTCATCGGGGAACTCGACTACGACACCTCCCCAGCCCTGCGCGACCTCCTCCAGACCCTTCCCCTGGAGCGGGGCCAGTGCCTCGTCCTGGACCTGGCATGCATGGAGTTCTGCGACTCCAGCGGCATCAGCGCCCTGATCGCCGCCCGCAACCACGCCCAGTCAGCCAGCGCCGACATCGCACTAGCTGCCGTGCCGGCCAACACGCGGCGCGTCCTGCGGGTCGTCGGGCTGGACCAGGTCTTCCCGCTCCATCCCGACAACGACTCCGCAATCGGGGCCTGACCGCAAGGTTGGCACCCTCGCCTTGCAATCTCTCGAGATGGGACCTCAATGCGCGGCGCTGCTGCCCCGCCCCGTACGGCTGCCGATTCCCTGCTCTCAGTTCGTCATCCACCCCCGGACAACGAGTGGGGACCACCCACGCTCTCGGCCGACCGGAGGGCAGAAACCCGCAGCCACCTGCCACCCACCGCGTTTGGGGCGCATGCCGCCAGCCTCGCCTCGATGTCCTTATTGTGCCCCCGGTCTGCTCGGCGAACGCTTCGCTCACCTCACCGATGAGGCCGCCGAAGATCCGTCCCTGCTACACGCGGGGAGAACCGGCTGATCCAGAACGCGGAAGCGCGTACTTGCCCGGGCTTCCGTGCCGTCGAGCTCCCCGATCGGAAGAGCGGGGTGTTTGAAAACACGGTCGCGGGCAGACGATCGTTGACAGCAGCTTTAGAGATCGTCTCAGTTGGTCAATCTCCGGTAGCAGATGAGGGTGGCGGCGATGCCGGCGAAGGCGAGGAAGTGCTCGGCCTTGCGTTCGTAGCGGCGGTGAAGACGACGGCACCCGGACAGCCAGGCCACCGTCCGCTCCACGGTCCAGCGGTGACGGCCGAGACGCTGGGAGGATTCGATGCCCCTGCGGGCGATGCGCGGCGTGATGTTCCGAGAACGGAGCCATTTCCGCAGGTGGTCGTAGTCGTAGCCCTTGTCTCCGTGGAGTTTGGCCGGACGGCGGCGACGCGGTCCACGGCGGGAGCGGATGGGCGGTATGCCTCGGACGAGGGGTTCGAGACCCTGGCTGTCGTGGGTGTTGGCGGCGGAGATGCCGATGGAGAGGGGCAGACCCGTCCGTTCTGTGATCAAGTGGATCTTCGAGCCTTTCTTGCCGCGATCAACAGGATTCGGGCCTGTCAGCTCCCCCCTTTGAGGGCTCGCATGTTCACGGAGTCGAGCGCACCTCGACCAGTCCAGCTCCCCGCGGGCGCCGAGCTCGTCCAGCACCAGGCGGTGGAGCTTCGCCCACACGCGCGCCGCGGTCCACTCGGAGAACCGCCGGTGGGCCGTCTGCCATGAGGCACCGAAGACAGGCGGCAGCTGCCGCCAGGTGCACCCTGACGTGGCGACAAAGATGATCGCGGCGAGCACCGCGCGATCGTCGACCCGTCGACGACCGCCGCCTTGCGGCCGCGTGGGGACCTGCGGTCTCACAGCCCGGAACAAATCCCACAGTCCCTCTGGCACCAGCCCCTCAACGAAGGCCATCGAGTACAGCCCCCTCCATCGGTGCCGGAGCCACCGAGGTGTCCGTGACCTTGCAGGGAGACCCGAATCGCGCCAGGTAGTGCCACACCTTCTTGACCGCCTGGAGGTCACAGAGGCCGGCGCGTGTAGCGTCTCCGACGATCCGAGGATCGAGCACGCCGTCGACCGCGATCTGCGTGCCCAAGTCGACATACTCCTGACCGCGGTAGTCGGGGTAACATCGAAGTTCCTCAACCCTGAGTCGGAAGCCGGGATGCCACTCCACCGGGCAGCCAAGACGCTGAGCCGCCTCCTCGACCGTCGTGCCTCGGTAGCAGGGGTCCAGCACCAGCGCCTCCACATCGCATCGCAGCTGGACCGACGCGTGCACCTGCGCCTCGATGTAGTCGTCAAGCTCGTCCTGCCGATCGGCGCAAGCAAGCTCGATAAGCCCCATGCGGGCCGCGACACCAAAATCCGACGGTTCGAGGAAACTGTCCGGGTAGCAGAACGTGCTCCGCGTCAGCGTCTGGGCCGTCAGCCGGAAGTGGGCCGAGCCGAACCGTGGTGCCCCGCCAACCGGCTTGCGGCGGAAGTTCAACGCCCCGTAGACGGGCCGCTCATGAGCGGTCGCTTCGTCATACGCCCCGTCGAAGATCCGGCTCTCCCAGCGCCACCGGTCGCCGCCTGGATGCGCGGTCAGGCCGCCGTTGCTGGTCCCCGTGACGAACTGCGAGTGGTAGACGCCGCCCTCGGCCATAGCGTCCAGGATCGGCTGGCCGTGCAGCAGACGGTCAGGGTGGAAGTTGAGGGTCACCCGCAATGCCGGGTCCATCGGAGGGCCCGACGCCAGTTCCGCGACATGCCGAAGGGCCCGTTCCTGCGCTGTCTGGGAGGCTGCAGAGCTCATCAGCACAGTGTTCCCCACCCTGATCAACCGGTGCACGCGAATTGTCCACCGACAGCCCGTTCCAGCGTGACGGAGCGTTGATGGATCACCAATCGAGACGATCTCTAACGCGTCCAGCGGGGCGGCAGAGCCGCCCGGTTCCGCCAGTAGTCCGCATCATGCGGATCCACCAGGCAGCCGACCAGTCGCTCAGAGCCTGCCGCAAACGCCTGGGCCAGTGACGTCGCCTCGTCGACAACCAGCGTGAGTTCGTCGATGTCATGGGTGGCGTGGTCGGTCTCGCACCAGCAGGCCACGTTCACCGCCGCGTTTACGGCGATCTTCCCCTGATCCGTCCAGAACACCTGCAGCCAGAACTCAAGCTGATCGCCTCCGTCCGCATGCACGATGATGTCGGCCATGAGGACCACGGCCACACCGGGCTGCGGACCAGGACACACGGCATGCCCCGGTGCCCATTGCCACTGAGGCACGTCCTCTTTGACGCGAGCCGCATCGACAGCGTCGGCCACGACACGCATTGCCTCCATGTCGGCGGGTGGCAGCTGCGGGAACAGCGTGGCCAGCGGAACATCATCGAGCGTGCCTCGGCTCATGAGCATGGACCTGATCATCCATGCGAACCGGACGCGCGAACAACGGGATCTCGCCTACAGAGCCAGCGGCATGCACAGAACGCGCCTTCTGGACAGCCGCCGAAGTGAGCACGTTCATCCGTACCTGGCTGAGCACTTCAACGAGTACGCCGACAGACAGCGGACCGCCCGCCCCCGGAGATGGCGGACGCCGGGCTGATCGCCCGCTCACCCTCGGCCGTCACGACCCGACTGGACGACTCCGTTCCGTCGGCCGCACGGTCCCGCTGCGTCCTGACGCGGCCCGCGAGCTCGCCGAGCACCTGACCCCCGCCGACTCCGCCCATCCCTGGACCGGTGTGACGTTCTCGTCGGTGTGGGGGCCCGCGACGTCCTCGACACCACCCTTGTCCAGCCCGGCCTCGTCGCGGAGATCAGCGCCGACACCTCCGTCGACCGCGGTGGTGTCTACCGACATCCGATCCGGTACGTGCGCCTGCGTCTGGATGCGGCCGTGGAGGACGTGCCCCGGTTGGGCGGGGGTCCGGCCGCAGCCACGGGATAGTGCCGCCCGCCGATGCTGGGGTGGGCACCTGCACAGTGGGGGAGGGGCAGGTGCCCACGGGTGACGACCGGGGGCCGCTCACCGCGCCGGCCGCCGGTTCCAGCCTAAATCCACCAAGCCGCAGGCACCGCAGCAAGGGAGCTCCGCCCGGACTGACCATGAGTGGGCGCAGGTGTTCGTCAGCTGGTCTGTTGCAGCGACTGCGGCATGGCAGGGGCGTGTACACACCCGCTGTTGGCCGAGGTGGTGGGGATGCTCATGCGGCGCAGCAGATCCCGCCCGAACTCGGCGGCCCCGACTGCGCCGATCATCATCACCTCCGCGCCGCAGCGGGCGGGGGCGACGGCTCGGTTGGCTCCCTTTCCGCCGGGGACCGTGCGGAAGGCGTGGCCGGTGACGGTCTCCCCAAGCCGGGGGCCTTGGGGACGTAGGCGACGAGGTCCATGTTCGTACTGCCGAGCAGGGCGATGGCCGTCATGAGCGTGCTGGGTCCACGCCGTCCCCAACACAGCGCTGATTGCCGCCGCCCTCACCCACGCCGAGGGACATTTCACCCACTCCGTCCACCGTGTCGCCCGTGCATCCGAGGCCTCGGTGACGGGGGCGTGGCCCAGACGGCCGCGCCTGGCCCTGGGCGGGCGTGCGGCTCGAACGGCGCCGGCGGGTTGCGTGTTCTGGCGGGGGTGTCGCCGTTGGGAGTGCAGGAGGCGGGTGCGGCTCCGGCTTCCGGGCGGTTTTGATCACGCTGGGAAGGGCGGGCCGGGCCCGTGTGAATGTCGACCAGGGGAGAGTCGTGTCCCAGCCTCATGTTTCCGATGTGCCGCCGCGGGGCGAGGGCCGCCGCTGGCATCCGGCCCTTGCTGTTCCCGTCGTGATCGCCGCTACGGCCGTGCTTCCGCCGCTGGGTGCGGTGCTGGCGTTCTGGGCTCGCTGGGGCAAGTCGGCCAGGGCCGTCACGGTCACGCTGGCCTGTGTCTGGTTCATCGTGCTGGTGGCCGCGGATCCAGGTGGGCAAAAGCCGCGGGACGACGCCAAGGGCGCCCCGCAGCCGACCGTCACGGCCACCGCGACTGCGACGGCCACGGTGATGGTGACGCTCACCCCCGCCCCCATTCCGGCCACGGCGTCGGCCTCTTCCGTCGCCGTGCCCACGCCGGCACCCACCGTGCTGTCCCCGTCCCAAGACGTGGCAAAGACCACAGGACCCCGGCAGGCGCCCCCCGCCCCCGGCGGCCCACAATCCGGTTCCGGCAGCGGCGGCCGAGCCACCCCCGACGACGGCAACGCTGACGGTCCCAGCAAGGCGGTCAGCTACCGCAACTGCACTGACGTCCGAGCCGCTGATGCTGACCCGATCCGCCGCGGGGACCCCGGATACGGGCGTCACCTCGACCGTGACGGCGACGGGGTCGCCTGCGAGTAGACACCACCACAGGAGCCGCCCGACCCGGGGATGCCCGGCCGGACGCAAGTCCCGGCCGGGCATTTCGGTCGGCAGCACAAGTTCGTTTTGATGGCCGGACACGGAGGGCGTGCGCGGGGCGTGCTCTTCGTGCCCGGCAGCGGCCTGCCTCGGGTGGGTCAGGGGGCCGGTTCGTAGACGACGGTGGTGTTGCGGCAGTCCTCGGCGAACCCGAGGAGGGCCTGGCGCTCGTTCTCGTCGACGGTCAGGTCCCAGCGCAGCTTCTTACCGACCCAGGTTGCGGCGTACGTGCAGTGGTAGGAGCCGTCCGAGGACAGCCACTCCGCCGGGTCCTTGCCGGCCTTGCTCCTGTTTGGAGGCGGCGGAGACCGCGATCAAGGTGTATGGGCTGTTCTGGTCGTTCGCGTACGCCTCCCGCCGCGCCGCCGACTACGGCACCTGTTCAAAGTCGTACACCTCGGCGAGCGGCACGAAGTGGTCGACGTCCAGGCGAGGGGCGTTCGTCACCACGATGTTGTCGTAGGCGGAGCGCCAGGATCCGCCGGTCAGCTTGCAGCCGGCCGCCACCTGCGGCGCCTTGATGGCTTCAGCGAGGATGACCTCCCTGCGGGTGTCCCAGCCATCCCTGGCGTTCAGGCCCTTGTTCCAGTGCTTGTACAGGTTCCGGCTGTAGCCCTCGCGGTGCTCGACAGCCACCGGCGGCCGGTCGATCGCCTCGAACAACGGCAACGGAGCACGCACCCGGCCGGGCCCGCCACACCAGCGGCCACCGGTGCCACCGTGGCGGCGGGAGCGGAATGGGCGGCCAGAGCCGCGAGAACGGGGTAGGGGCGCACGGGGCGAGCGCGGGCAGACCGCGCAACGTCAGGTTCTTGATCAGACTGGTTGTTGACGAGCATACGCAGGGTCAGGCTGCGCTTCTCCGGCGGCAGGGCCTTCATGCCAGTGCGACGCCGCCTGCCCGGTCGCCGGAGGTGTCGTGTGGGGCGCCTGTCCGCTTGCCCTGTTCGGAGGGCATGTGGGAGGGGCGGGGCGACCGTGCAGGTGGCAGGCGGCTCGTAGGCGGATTCCGGCGGCCTCGTGATGCTGTGAAATTGCATGGTGAGGCGGCCGTCGAACTGAAGATGTGCTCCGTTCGGGTGAACGTGGAAGGCGTGTCGGTCGCCCGGCTCCGACACCGGGAGATGCATCGATTGCATTATCTGATCGCTTGATTGGCGGATTTGGCGCAGCGTTTTCGAAAACGTGCTCTACAGGGGGTGGGGGCACCGCGGGTGCGCGGGGGCCGTTTCTGCGCACCCCGGTTTCACGCCGGCGGCCGGCGTGGTGGTGCGGGCATCGCCGTGGTTACCGTTCGGGACCTGGACTCGGACACGCACTGCGAAACGAGAAAGGGTCCCGAGGGCGGCAACCCCCGGGACCCTGCGCGTTCGACCGGGCGCCCATCCGACCTAAGGAGAGACAGCCGTGATTGAACGCGCGTACCGGAAATTTGTTGCCCTTTTTCCGGCGTTGCCCGAAGGTACCATTCCGTTGTTTTGGGCTGCGCAAACGGAAACCCTCAGCACCCTTTCGGTGATGCTCCGTTTCGGGTCCGTGCTGACGGGCGCCGCGATCTGGGCCGTGCTGCAGGGAGCGGCCTCCGAGGAAGTACTGCTCATGGTCGCGCCCGCTGCGTTCGGCGACCGCAGCGTCGTGATGTTTCAGCGCCTGCGGCGCTTCTGAACTCGGCGGCGGCGTCGCCCTGGTGAGGGGACGGCGCCGCCGTCAGGCGGGCTCCGGACTCAGCGTGCCCGACGGATCGCCGTCCGCCGCCGCTGCAGGCGCCCATCGACAACGCCCCTCGTCCTCAACCACGGACGTGCGGCAGTGCGTCGAGAACCGGACAACTCCCGCGCACCGTCATGTCCGCATCCCGCCGATCACGACCGGCCGAGGTTCTGATGCCCGACACCTTTCCCGCTCACGCCTCCCGCCCGCACACCTCCGCCGGGCTGCCACCCTCGGAGGGGCCACACCCCACACGTGGTGGCGTGATCGCCCTCGCCTACGAAGCGTTCTGCGTCACCCACCACGCCGTCTATGCCCGCTACGCGGCCCTGCGGCTCGGCAGTGCCCGTGCCGGTGCGGAGACGGCTGCCGCGGCGCTGGACGAGCTCGCGCCGCTGTGGGCGTCGGCGCTGACCTGCGCCGCCCCCGCCGCGATCTCCTGGCAGCTGCTCACCGAACTGGTCAACGCCCGGGCCGGCGGACGCCGGCCGGTCCGGGGAGAGTCGGCCCGGCGGGCGGACGCGGTGATCCTCGGCGAGCACCTGGGTCTGTCCGGGCGAGAGGCCGCCGAAGCGATGGGCCTGCCGGTGCGCGAGTTCGACGTACTTTTCCGCGCCGCACGGCACGCTCCCGGAACCTGAAGGGAATTGCCCGGCGCATGCGTGCGGCGCATTCGGATAACCCGACAGGCGACCGGCTTGAAGGAGCGCGCGCCAGGGATGCGGGACGCGGAAGACCCGGCTGGTTTGCGCCCCCGTGCGTCACCCCGGCAGGGGAGGGGGCCTGGTCACCTTCCCTGCCGGGCTCTTAACATGGCGTGCCTACCGTCGAGGCCGGAGCCGCCGCCTGCGTGGTCCGGCACCATCCTGGGGGCCGACCTATTCCATGATCGATGTCAGCAAACCCAGCGTCGCACGCATGTACGACTATTTAATCGATGGCACGGACAATTATCCCTCCGACCGTGCCGCCTGTGCCGAGCTGCTGAAGATGGCTCCCTCGACACGGGAACTCGCGCGGATCAACCGCGCCTTTCTGGTGAGGGCTGTGCGCTACCTCGCCCGTGAAGCGGGAGTCTTCCGCTTCCTGGACCACGGGTCCGGGCTGCCCACCCGGCCCAACGTCCACGAGGTCGCCCGGCAGACGCATCCGCAGGCGCGGGTCGTCTACATCGACAACGATCCCCTTGTCATCGCCCACGGGCGGGTGATGCTCGAAGAAGACCTGCGGAATACCTGGGTCATAGGGGCCGACTTCCGCGACACCGACGGCATCTTCGCCGCCCCGGAGGTCCGCCGGCTGGTGGAGGACGACCAGCCGGTCGCGGCGCTGTTCGTGTCCGTCCTGCACTGCATCCCGGACGAAGACGACCCTTGGGGCCTGGTCAAGAACGTCGCGCGCCGCCTTCCGGCCGGGAGCTACATGGTCATCTCCCAGCTCGCCAGCGACGACGCCGCCCTGCGCGAGGAGGTCACCTCGTTCATGCGGGAGATCACCGGTGGCACTTGGGGGCGGGTGCGCAGCACGGAAGAGGTCCGCTCGCTGTTCGACGGCCTCGAACTCGTCGAGCACCCACGGCCGGTGGAAGTGTCCACGTGGCGGCCGGATACAGACATCTTCCCCCGGCAGCAGACCCGGGAATGGATCGAATTCGGCGGCGTCGCGCGGGTCCGCTAGCTCTGGTCCACGAGGTCGTCGATCCGGGCCTGGAGGAAACGGAGTGTGTCCGCCTTGCCGAGCGCGTGCTGGAGCACCCCGTGCAGGGACGCCCGGTGCTCCTCCAGGCGCAGACGTTCCTCCACCCACACCGCGGTGACGTTCGCCGCCTCCACGTAGAGCATTTCGGAGGGCCCCTCCGCCTCCGGGAGCTTGAGCAGCGTCATCGCGGTGGTCAGGGGCGGGCAAATGCCCCACGCCGACGTCGGGAACACCCGAATGTGCACCCGGTCCCGGTTCTCACAGAGGCTGAACAGATACCGCAGCTGTTCGCGCATGACGGCCGGACCGCCGAACGGCCGACGCAGCAGGGCCTCATCAATCAGGGCCGTGAACTCCGGCGGATCGGTGCGCTCAAGCAACTGCTGGCGCTGCTTCCTCACGTCCCTGCGCTGTTCCAGCTCGGTGCGGTTGCCGGCTTCGTCCAGCTTGGGAACCTCGAACACGGCGTTCATGTAGGCGGTGGTCTGGAGCAGGCCGGGAACGTAGTTGCCCTCGTAGGTCTGGATCTCGCTGGCGCGGCCCTCAACGTGCAGGAGATCGCTGAAGGCAGCGGCCACCACGCCCTTGTGACGCCACCACCACGGCCGCTCGGTGTCCAGGACGAGCTGGGCCCGCATCATCACGCTGCGGTACTCCTCACCCTCACGGGGCACCTCGTAGAGGTCCAGCATGCGCCTGATGTCGTCTTCGCTGAACCTGACGTTCGAGGCACCGTTCTCGATGCGACTCAGCTTCGCTGGCGATGAGACGGCCCCAGCGCGCACCACATCGTCGCCGGTCAGCCCGTAGGCGGTCCGGTGCCGCACCAGTGCGGCGCCCAGCAGGCGCCGCACGATGGGCGGGACAGAAGAGGCCGGCTCCGGCGCCCGGACCGGCTCGCTTCCGCCCACGACTTCAAACGGCCTCGGCCGAGCGGCCACATTCTCTCCCCGGTCACATTGCGAACCCGTGCCAGCCGTGATCCTGGAGTCCGGCGCGTACGGACGCAACCCGGGGCCAAGCATTTTCAGACGGTCATGCCATCGAACTCCCCGCCCCGTGCACCCGCGAGGAACGCGTCGATCTCCGCCCGTGTGAACACAAGTGCGGGCCCTTCAGGGAACCGGGAGTTTCGTAACGCAACGGCATCTTCTGCCACTCGTGCAATTTCAACGCAGTTGTTGTACGCGTCGCTCGCGCGCGCTTTCCTCCAGACGACACCCTCAAAATCCGTGGCGTTGATCCCGTTGTCGTAGTGGTTGGTCATGAAACCTCCAGATCGCTGTTGACCAGCAGAGACTTCCCATTGCCCAGCCTGCTGGGCAGGAGCTGACGGTGTTCCCTGGCATCGCCGTGAAAGTTTCACCAGCCGGCGGGCAGCGACGAGCCTAGCCGCCTTCCGGGCCCGGCCGCCGTCCCTCGGAAGAGCGTTCTTTCCGGTCACTAAATCCTCCAAATCCGTCTCTGGCCCGAGGGCGCGGAGCGGCTGAGAATGGCCGAGAAACCAGACACCCGGAGTTCTGCCCGCCCGGGAGAGCCGTTCTGCCGTCAGATCCGCTCATCCGCCGCGACCGCCCTGGGGACCGGACTGACCGGCGCTGTTCACCAGCGTGTGCCTGTCCGCCGACCACGCCTCCCCAGAGGACCGAGGCGTAGAAGTTGGGCGCCCATGTTGGGTAGTTGGCGTGTCCGCAGGTCGACTGTGGGGAGTACCGTCCGGGTGAGGAGTCCAGACCGGAGAGGTGCCGCTCATGACCCATTCCCCTGACACCGGCATCGGGGCGCGCGTGCGTGTGGCCCGGATCGCGGCAGGCCTGACGCAGGCGGAGATGGCCGGTCTGGTGGGCCGCTCGGAACGCTGGGCCGAGGACGTCGAGGCCGGCCGCCTCCCCCTGGACCGCTACTCCCTGATCACGGCCGTGGCCACGGTCTGCGAAGTCGATGTCGTCTGGCTCCTCGGACAGCCCTACCGCCTGCGCCGCGAACAGGGCTCCGCCGTCCCGCACGTGCCCGCGCTCCGCGCGGCACTTCGCCGCTCCTCGCTGATCCTCTCCGGCCACCCCGGTCTCGTACCGTCCGCGCCGGCAGCCGACGTCCAGCGAGTCCGGGACCAGGCCGCCGCCACCAACCGGCACCGCCAGGGCGCGAACCTTCCCGCGGTCGCCGGACTCCTGCCCGCCCTGCTCGAGGACCTCAACACCACGATCCTGATGCACGAGCGCGGCACCGCCGAGTGGGACGAAGCCCTGCGCCTCCTGGTCGACGCCGCCCGCAACGCCCGCCAGACCCTCAACCAGACCGGCCTGCCCGATCTGGCGTGGGTGGCGGCGGAAGTCGCGGCCGGGGCCGCGACCCAACTGGACGACCCGATCGTGAAGGCCGCCGTCGCGTGGGACCGGTGCGGCGCCCTGCTCCACCAGGGCTCGGCCCGCGAGACGCAGGCGGTCGCCGACGCCGCCCTGCGCGATCTGGAGCCGAACTCGGCGACGGGAGACACCGACGCCCTCGTGCTCGAAGGCGCGCTGGTGCTGCGTCAGGTCGTCGCATGCGCCCGCGCCGGCGACGCCGACGGCGCCTGGAGCCAGGCCACCCGCGCGGTGGAGGTCTCCGACCGGCTTCCGGAAGGCCATCACGATCTGCGGTGGCAGACCGTGTTCTCCCGGGCGAACGTCCTGGTGCACACGACCGAGGCCGGCGTCGAAGTCGACGCCCCCGACACCGGGTTGTCGTTCGTCGACGACGTCGACGTGGCGGCGATGCCGAGCCGGGAGCGCATCACCCACTACCGGATCGACGAGGCACGGGCCATGCACCGCATGGGCCGCTCCGGCGACGCCGTGGTCACCCTGCGGGCGGCGGCGCAGCGCGCCCCGCACTACGTGCACGCCCACCCGATGGCCCGTGAGCTGGTCGGCGACATGGTCCGCCGGGGCGTCCCGTCGCAGGCCGCCGCCCTGTCGGGGCTGGTGCGCGGGATGGAACTTGTGTCCTGAAACGGGTGCGCATATGCCAGTTGGGCGGCCTACAGAAATGCTGTGGGTCGCCCTTCGCCTTCGGCGGGACCCTCGTGCCGTGACCATTACCTACGGTTCCCAACCGGGCACGGGGGGCGACATGGGCGACACCCTGCACGTCCTGCACGGCCGCGACACCATCGAGAGCGCCGCCGCCTATCACCGGCTCGGCTGGCCCGTCGCGATCGGCCACCGCCAGCGCACCGGCTCCGGCTGCACCTGCAAGGACAGCCCCACTGCGACGCCCTGCGTCACCCCCGGAGCCCACCTCATCGGGGACGCCGTGAAGCCGCTGGAGAGCGGTGACCTCACCGCGGCGTTCGAGGCCGCACCCGGCGCCGGAATCATCGTCCCGTGCACGCACTTCGACGCCCTGGTCGTCGGCCACGCCATCGGCATGGGCGTCATGCTCCGCGCCGACGCGACGAGCCTGCACATCCCCTGCCTGACCGCCGGGCACACCACGGCGACCCTGCTAGTGGAAGCCGGCACCGGCACCCTCCTCGCCGACTGCCCCCAGGTCGACGTCCGCTCCGGACCGCAGGACTGGGTGGCAATGCCACCTTCGTACGGCATCCGCTGGGACACGGCACCGGACGACGAACTCCCCCTCCCGCCCGCCCGCGCCGTACGCCCACACCTGGCGCAGGTGCTCAAGCTCACCCTCGCCGCCCGCGCACAGGGATGACCGCGGTGGCCGGCCGAACCGGACGCCGCCCCGGCGCGGTGTCCGCGCCGTACCAGGTGGGCGACGTGGTGCGCGGACCCGAATCCCTTCCCCCAGGCGACTACCGCACCCCCGCCATCTACGAGGGGGAAGTCGTCCAGGTCGGCAGCGGCTGGAACGGCGTCGACGCGGACAACGCCTACCTGTGGGTGCGCCTCGCGGACCGCTCCGAGCGCCGCCTTGCCATAAGAGGCTGCGCCCTGGTCCCACCGGCCGAGCGGTCCGTCCCGTGAGCCCCCGCCCGAGCCGGGCGGACTGATCCACCGCAGCAGCCACCGGCCGCTCAGGACTGCTGCGGCTCTGCCGGGCCGGTGCCCCACCCCCCTTCGGGAGCACCGGCCCGGCCCACCCGAACTTCCGCCCCGCGACCCGCTCGCGGCGGCGGTCACCACGTCCGCCCTTCCGGGCGGAACCGCGCCGGGCTTTGTCCGACGCACACCCGAGGCAGGCAACCGGCCCGCCTCACGGCAGCAGGAGGAACCCACCATGCCCCACAGCCCCACGCCCGACCCGAAGCCGGGGAGCGGCCTGCTCCTCGCATCCCGGCGGATCAACGCCGCCCGCACCCGCGCCGAGCACGAGGGCGACGGAGGCGGCACCGGCCGCTCGGACGGCAACGACTACTGAGGATTTCAGGGTGGGGTCGGTGGGTTGATTGCCAGGTCGGTGGCGGTGAGGCAGCCGTCGATGAGGTGGGGTCGGAGTTGGATTCTGCGTAACTCACGGCGGAGTTTGCGGTCGAGGTCGTCGAGGGTGTCGAAGGCGGAGTTGGCCATCGCCCTGCGCACGAGCGACCAGATGGCCTCGACGGGATTGAGATCGGGTGCATAGGGCGGCAGCCGGATGGTGGTGAGCCACTCGTGCTCGGCCTCGTACCGCTTCAGTCCGGCGGCCAGGTGGGTGTTGAGGATGCCCCTATGTTGCGTCAAGGTGCAGATGACGAGGCAGCAAGGGCCGACGGCGGCTGGATCTGACGGTAGATCTCGCGAGCGACGTAGCGTTTGAGGCAGCGGATGATCTCGCGTTTCGACATGCCCTGTTTCGTGCGTCGTTCGAGGTAGAGACGGGTGCGGGCATCACGGCGGATGCGTGTCACGACGATGCGGTAGAGGGCAGCGTTGGCCTGCCGGTTGCCCCCGCGGTTGAGCCTCCGGCGCTGGGTCTTTCCGGAAGACTGCTCGACAGGGCTGACGCCGCACAGAGCTGCGAATGATGCCTCGCTGGCCAGCCGTTCTGGGTTGTCGCCGGCGGCGATCAGCAGGGCAGCGGCACTGTCGGGCCCGACGCCGATGATGTCCAGGAGCTGCGGATGGCAGCGATGGACGGCTTTGCTGACCCGGCGGGTGAGTTCCTTCACCTCGGCGGTGAGCTGCTGGATGCGCCGGGCCAGCAGCCGGAGCGTGAAGACGGCAGCGTCGCCGGCGTCGGGAAGGTCGGCGCACCTGGCGATCAGGGCCGTGTTGCTGAGCTTGGACAGTGCCTCACGCAGCGCGGGATCGACACCGAGCAGCACGGCCTTGAGCTGGTTCTTTGCCTGCGTGCGGGCCTTGACGGCCGATTCCTTTGCCAGTCGCAGCACGCGCATGTCGGCCGCCGGGCCCTCGCCGGTCTTGGGTGTGACGTCAGCGCGTCCGGACAGGACCGCGCGGGCGGCGGCCTCCGCATCGACGGCATCGGTCTTGCCGCGCTTGCGGCGCAGGGCGCGGTCGGGCTGATTGACCTCGATGACCTGGACGTTCTCCCGGCTCAGGAAGCGTGCCAGGGCCGCTCCGTAGGATCCGGTGCACTCCACACCGGCTCGGCGCAGGGCACCGAAAGAGCGTGCCCAGGCCAGCAGTTGGCGGTATCCGGTGGCGGTGGTCGGGAACTGCTGGTGGGCCAGGAGTGCTCCGAGCACGGTGATCACTGCGGCGACGTGTACGTCCTTGTGGGTGTCCACCCCCAGGATCACGTCCTCTGCCAGCGGTTCTTCTGGCTGTGCGGGCAGAGTCGGCTGGGGCATGCTGGTGATGGTCACGCGGCTCCTTCATCGGCTGGGGCTGATGGCCGACGCCGGGCCGGGTGGGCGGTCAGAACTGTGATGGTGCCTTGTGCGGCAAGGCCCCTATCGGGACACGCCCGCCGGTCCGGCGGCAGCAAGCACCGCCCGGGACCACGGGCCGACAGATCCTGAACAAGGCAGCCTGGGCCAGTTGTCCCACGGGTCAGACCCTGGCCCCGGACGACGCCCCATGAGTCTCACAGTTGTCCCAGACCACCACGATCGGGCCGCCGAGCTGGATGTGCGCGCGGACCAGGAGGTCGCGGTAGTCCTGCCAGGAGAAGCTCTTGCGGGCGCCCTGTAGCAGGAGATGGTTGCGGGGGCGGTGGATGAGACGGCTGGGCTCGCCGGGTTTGTAGCAGCACAGAGCCGCGACCGAGGTCCGGCGTCGAGACCTGCCTCTCACCCGGATGACGGGGGTGTGTCCGCGCCGGCCCCAGGTGCGGGCGCGGGGCGGCGTCATGGAGAATCCGGCCTCGTCCTCGAAGACGATCCAGCCCCCACACGCCGCCGCGAGGCTTTTACCTGGGGCCACACCTCCTTCTTCCAGAGCTCGACCGCATGTTCGTCGCGTTCGAGTGCTCTGCGGGCGGGTGCCTGCCAGGACCAGCCGTGCCGTTTCAGCAGCCGCCACGCCGTCGGCACCGAGAGAGTCACTTGCAGCCGACGGCGGATCACCGTCTGGACCCGGGCAAGCGTCCACCGCTCATCGTCGAACCCCTGCGCTGAGGGGCCCTTGCTGAGTTCTTCCTCCAGCGCGGCGAACTGGGCATCGGTGATGGTCGGGGAGTTCGCCGGGCCCGCGGAGCGCAAGGCCTCCATGCCGCCCTCGCGCCAGGCACGACGCCAGCGCTCCACCGACCGCACACTCACCCGCAAGTCCTTCGCGATCACCGCGGTCTTCTCACCCGCCGCGAACCGCCCGCCGGCCTGAAGCCGGATCCCCTCACGAAACGCCCGACGCTCAGCGGTCAGGCCCCCACCCTCCGGATAACGCATACCACCGGCATACCGCAGGGATCATGAACCGTCACTCCCCGACGACAACCCGCAAAGCTCAGTAACGGCAGGAGCTGACCTTCTGATGTTCGACGCCCCTTCGTGGGCGGAGCGGCTGGGCGGGGACCTCTTCCTCGCCCAGTCGTATTTCCGCTCCTACCTTGTCGTCCGGGGCAAGCCCGACGACTTCGCAGGACTTGTGTCCTGGTCCACCCTCAACCATGTGATCGCCACGCACCGGCTGGAGCCGCCGCGGTTGCGGCTCTCGCAGGGCGGCGAGATGGTTCCGCTGCACCGCTACGCGGTCCCTGTCACCACCCGCCGGTCCACGGTGTGGCACCGCATCCAGCCCGCCGAACTCCACGCGCGCATCCGCGAGGGCGCCTCCCTCGTCGTCGACTCGATCGACGAACTCCACCCGCCCATCACGAGGGCCTGGAGCGATTTCTGCGTACCCCGGTCCAGGTGAACGCGTACGCGTCGTGGACCGCGACCGAGGGCTTCGGCACCCACTGGGACGACCACGACGTCGTG
The DNA here is from genome assembly GCF_042716505.1 of Streptomyces sp. NPDC058674. Classification (NCBI taxonomy): domain Bacteria; kingdom Bacillati; phylum Actinomycetota; class Actinomycetes; order Kitasatosporales; family Streptomycetaceae; genus Streptomyces; species Streptomyces sp. NPDC058674. Next base: position 16,463 of record NZ_JBHXSC010000025.1, on the reverse strand, counting down.
GTCTGCCAGGTCGAGGGCGCGAAGCGGTGGCGGATCTATGGCCCCACCCGACAGGCCCCTACCTGGCGCGACACCGACACCCCGCAGGTCCCGGACGGGGAGCCGCTCGCCGACATCGTTCTCAACCAGGGGGACACCCTCTACCTGCCCCGCGGCTGGTGGCACGTTGTCACCGCCGACCAGGGCGCCCCGTCCCTCCACCTGACCTTCGGCCTCACCACCCAGACCGGCGCCGACTTCATGACCTGGGTCGTCGACCAGCTCCGGGACGACATCCGCTTCCGCACCGACGTGCCCCGTTTCGACACCGCGGCCGCCCAGACCGCGTACGTCGCCGCGCTCCGCGAGGCGATGGCCGCCGTACTGGACGACCCGGCGGTCACCGACCGGTGGACCCGCTCCCTCGACGCCACCCACCACGGCCGCCCGTACACCTCCCTGCCCCACCTGGGCCAGGTCCCCGCCGACCCCGACCTGACCGTCCGGCTGACCTGCCCTCGCGCCCGACTCGACCAGAACCCCGACACGGGGGAGTGGACGCTCGCGGCGGCCGGGACCGCGTGGGACTTCGCCGCCCCGGCGGGCCCCCTTCTCACGCGGCTGACGACCGGGCAGCCGGCCACGCTCGGCGAACTCACACAACAGGCAGGCCTGCCCGTCGCCGACGTCGCCGCAGTGCTCACCGTCCTCGTCCAGGGCCAGGCCGCCGCCGTCACCGGGGCCGACCGGTGACGGCCGAAGCCGCCCTCGGCACCCACCGCGTCCACGCCGCTGGCACCGCGGCGCGGACCGCGTGCGAGGGCGGGACCGGCTGGATCGACACCGCCCCCAACTACGGCGCAGGCACCGTCCACGCCGAGCTCCGCCCGGTGCTCGACGCGTTCCCGGCGGTGAGGGTGGCGACGAAGACCGGCTTCTACACCCGCGCCCAAGGCCACGCGGCCGCCGAGGCCGGGGTACTGCGCACCGAGCAGGCCGATGCCCGGCACAGCCTCGCCCCGGACTTCATCGACTGGCAGACCCGCCGCTCCGCCGCCGCCCTCGGCCGCGCCGACATCGTCTTCGTCCACAACCCCGAGACCACCGGCCACGGCGACCGCGACCGCCTGCACGCGGAACTCCGCGCCGCCTTCGAGGTCCTCGAAGACCTGGTCGGCTCCGGCCTGATCGGCGGATATGGGATCTCCACCTGGTCCGGGTTCACCGAGGACGCCTTCACCGTCCCCGAACTCCTCACCCTTGCCCGCGAAGCAGGCGGCCCCGGCCACCACCTAGCCGCCGTCCAGCAGCCGGTCAGTCTGGTCATGGCCCAGCCGATCACCCGCGCACTCGACAGCCGCGGCCCACTCATCCAGGCCCGCTCCGCCGGCCTGCTCACCTTCGCCTCCGCTCCCCTGCACGGCGGGGAACTCCTGGACCTGATCACGCCCGAACTGGTTGAGTTGATCCGGCCCGGCGCACACCCGGCTACCGCGTGCCTTCTAGCCGCCGGCTCCTGCCCGAGCCTGGACGTCCTACTGGTCTCGGCCAGCACACGCGACCACTGGGACACCGCCGTATCGGCCCTGGACGACCCGCTGACCGACACGGAACTCAGGAAGGTGCTCGATGTACTCGCCCCCCCATGACGCCACCCAAGAACGGATGGAGTCCGCGCACGCCGAAGCGGCCAACCGCCTCTCCACCGCGACCAGCCCGCCGTATGCGTGGGGCTGTAACGGCCGCACCATCAGCTCCCGCGCCGGCACCGACCACTGGCTCCGCGTCGAAGCCACCCCCGACGACCGGGCCAGCACGCGCCTACCGCACGAGGGCATCACCGGTGCCGAGAACCTCCCGGACGCCGTACCGCGCCCTCGCCTGCATGCCACGGTCCGCTGGACCAAGGACGGCTGGACCTACGACGCCGACCTGATCTCCTACATCCTCCAGCCCGTCATCTCTCAGAACACCCCCGAACTCCTCACCGACCCAGACCTGACCGACGGGTGGTGGGACGAGCTGCACCAGGCCCTGGAAGTACTGGCCGGGGTGGCGACGGAGCGGGAGACCGTCCGCACGCTGTGGATGCGCCGCTCCTTCCCGCTCTTCCTCGGCATCGACGCCCCGGACCACATCGAGCGGGCGACTGGGCACGGCGACCTCCACTGGGCCAACCTCACCGGCGACCCGCTCACGGTGATGGACTGGGAACGGTGGGGGAGCGTGCCGGTCGGCTTCGACGCAGGCCTCCTTCACGCAGCTACAGCCTCCGCGTCCCCGCGGTCGCAGCCCGCGTACGGGACGAGTTCGCCGACGTCCTCAACACTCCGGCCGGACGGATCGGGGAACTCGCCGCGCTCTGCGAACTGCTCCAGTCCGTCGCCCGCGGCGAATACACCGACATCGCCGAAGCCCTCATGAGCCGAGCCGAAGCCCTCACCGGCCGCAGACCACCCGTCCCACCCCACCGCTGAGAGATACGCCGCGTGCAGCCCGAGCCTCCCGCCCTTGGCGACGTAGTCAGGCTGCACGTGGACACCAGGTCAAGTCCTGCCCGTCTACCTTGATGAGGGCCGTCTGATCTGGACGGGCGGCTATACGGACACGGCGGGGCTCATCGAAAACGCTCATGATTTGGAAGCTAGGGGCGCTAGGCAGACGCCAACCGGCTGCCCACCTCCTGCTGCTGAGGTTGGCTCACGGCGTCCACAGCAGGGATGCCCGGCGGGGCTTCGGCGACTCGGTCAGCAGTGACTTCACACCACCAGGTACACCGAGCCGTGCCAGGGCCCAGTCGAGCGAAGCAGCTTCGGCATCGCACATCCGCGCAATCAAGCTCGTCTGTTCTGGCAGAAGAATCCTTCGGGGGATCACGATGGTCTCGCGGACCCGGTCGAGGGGCAGTCCCCGCTGAAAACCCTGCGCGGTCGGGCGGAGTGCGTCCTCGTTCATCGGCAGAGGCAGGCGGCGGCGGGCTGCGTTCGAGACGATGATCCCGGCGACGTGGACGTACTCGCCCAGGAGCGGACCGAACAGGTCGGCGAGCGCGTCGGTCTTCGCCGCCAGGGACATGTCGGCGAAAGGCATTGGAAAATGGAACAGACCACTGTGGTCTTCAACCCAGATCCACGCGGTGCCCGCTCCAGCCGTCTTCGCGCACTTGCCCCGCACCTTGTCCAGGAGTCGCTTTCCCTGGTCGCTCTCCACGACCTCCCCGGTCAAGGTGGTGCCGGGGGGAGCCGCTCCCGTGTTGACCGTCAGCCGCCTGCCGGCACCGCTCAGGACCTCGACGGCCGACCCCGAGTCCGCGCACAGCCGGGCGGCCTCCTCCGTTCGCCTCTTCCATATCTCGAAGTCGTGGCTGTTGAGAAGTTCGGGAAAGTCCCCTTCCCAATAGATGTCGCGGTCCCCCTCCACGGTGATGAGGTGCATTCGGCAGGTCTGGCGGAACCTTTCGTAGTCCTGAAACTTTTGGTCCTCGGCGAAGGTGACGACCTCGATGAAGACCGGGCCGATGCGAACGTCACCGGGCCCTCCGCGGGCCTTCGCCGGCTCCAGCTCGACCGGGAGCCCGCGAGCCATTCCCATCAGGGCGAGCCGAGCCTGCGTCTGAGTGTGAAGAAACCGAGACAGAGTGACGTCGCGGCGGGCATCTCGCTTGACCGAGGCAAGGCCTGACACCCCCACACTCTCCAGGTAGGCGTACGCCGCCCACCACCGCACCGCCTCCACCCATGCTCCGCGCTCCGCTCCGTTGAGCAGCTGGAGAACAGGGGACGCTCGACCCAGACCGACGAAGGTGTCGCTGGCCCGGTTCAGTGCGGGGGAGGGGGTCACGGCTTTGGGGAGCCAGCGGCTGTCGAAGAACGCGGTGAGACCAGCGACAGCGCGGGCGGTCACCTCGTGACCTGCGGGGGTGAGGTAGTCGGCGCCCTCCGGGCAGCCAAACCACGCCTCCCAGTCGATCGTCCGAAGCCCCTGGTCGATCGCGTGCCACGTGTCCTTATCGCGAGGGTGCATGGCCATCATCATGAAGGACCCACAACTACGGACGCGGACCTTTTCCGGAAGCCCGGGCACCTGACCCCGACCGCCCCGGCCAGCGTGGCGGCAGTACGACACGACGAGGCTTCTGCGTACGTGAATCTGACGCCGGCCTGTGGTGCACAGGACGATCAGTTGGGGGAAAACGCCGCCTCAGGCTGGGCGAACGCAGAGAATTGCCCTCAGCCGTGGCCTCTGGGTGTCGGCGCTCGGGGCGACGAGCAGACGTAGAGACTGCAGGGGGTGCTGAATGAGGCATGACGACGCCTACCACTGGCCGCCGGAGCTGCTGGAACTCATGATCGAAACCGTGCCACGCCTCATTCGGAGCAAGGAAGGCGTGATCACCTTCCTCCGAGGAGCAGGTGTTAGCGAGCAGCTGCTGGCACCGCACCAGGCACTGCTGGCGAGTGAGCCAGCTAGGGTCAACAAGTTCAAGATCGTTCGATCGGTACTGGGCCACCTCAACGAGCAAGGTGACACCGCACTTGGGGTTCGCCGGGCCCTCCTGAAGCGCGTGACGGAGTTCGAGAACTTCTCATCCTGCTGGCCCGAAGACCAGCTGAAGGCGGAAGGCCTGGTAGCGCAAATCCGCAGGGTGGTGAACACCAAGGACTCCTTCACGAGGATGCAGCACGAGCGCGACACAGAGCGCCAGGACCGCTTGGCGACCCAGCAGGCCGAAAGACAGAAGGCCGCGGCCCGCCGCGATCGGTTCAGCAACCTAAGGAATCGGCTCGCTGCCCTGTTCAAGGAGGAAGACCCGTACGCCCGAGGTGCCGGACTCGAAGTACTCCTGAACGACCTGTTCGCGACCGACGGGGTCTCGATCCGAGACGCGTTCGCGATCAGGGACGAGGAGGGCGTGACCCATGAGCAGATCGACGGCGTGATTGAGATCGACGGCAAGCAGTACATCGTGGAAGTGAAGTGGTGGGGCAAGCCCGTAGACATCGAACCGATGAGCCGCCAGCTTGTTCGCATCATGAGTCGAGCTGAGGCACGTGGCCTGTTCATCTCCGCTTCAGGTTTTACGAAGCCAGCAGTTGCGGCCTGCAGGGACTTCTTGACCCATCGCGTTGTGATGCTGGGTGAACTCCGGGAAGTCGCCCTCCTGCTCGAACGGGAAGCGGACATCGCCAACTGGGTTCGGGAGAAGGCCCGGCAAGCAACCATCGAGCGGCTCCCTTTGGCGCTGTTGGGAGCTGACTTCTGAACGAGGGCCGCGGAGACCGTCACGCTCACTGACGAACCGACCACAAAGCCGGCCTGACCGCGCTTCACACCACGGCGCTTGGGCGTGTAAGTAGCTTGACGACTGTGGCGGCTTTATGATGCGCGGGCGGCATGACACGAACGCCGCCCGCCGCCGTCTAGGGCACTCCACGCTGCCCGATACCCAGTTCGGCCAAGGCTCCTCCGGATCACACCGGGATGGGCCCGTGCGCAAACCCATTGCCCGGACACTGCCCACGCGGCTGACCTGGGCGGAGCGTGGCCGTCTGGAGAAGCACATGACGAAGAGTGGCTCGAACGCGAAGAAGCAGCGAATCCGCGCTCACGCACACCACACTGGCCTGACCTATCGCGAGGCTGCCCGCACCATGGACAGCGCGGACCTCGAACGTGAGGCAAGGATCGCGAAGATGCGCGAGTGGGCTCACCGGCCCGAGGCCCTCGCCGACGAGCGGGGCTGGTACCTCAGGCACCTATTCGAAGAAGGTGACCACCTTCCCGAGTACGTGAAGGCCTGTCTCTACGTGCTTCTCGATCGGCTCGGTACCGGCAAGTACATCGACCCGTGCGGCGTGCAGTGCACTCTCAACGACCTTGTAGCTGCGACCGGTCTGGCCATCCGGACTGTGGAGGAGGGCCTCAACGTTGCCCGGGCTCACGGATGGGTGCACTTCACCGCGGCCCATGAGTACGAACTCCGTGTGCCGAGCGAGCAGATTGGCATGTACGAGTCCTTCCTGAGCAAGGTTTCGGATCCAGTGCGTGATCGCTCTGCTTACCATTGGCTCCAAGAACGCATCGCGCGGAGCCGCCACAACACCGAGGAATAACCCAAGGGCTCGGCCCCTCGTGGACCAATGCGGCTGTCCGGAGTCTCCGGCCTCGGTATGTCCGCCGACGGGACCGACGTCCGTCGCACGGCCCGCCCGACCGTAGGCAGGGGAGCGAAAAGCTGGCCGACGTCTTGGCACCGCTACCGATCCCTGGGGTCACATGGCGGTCGCTATGCCGACCGCCATGCCGGACTGATCCCGTCGGACCGGAGCTCCGGAGGGCGCAGCCTTCGAGCTCCGGTCAGGCGGGGATCAGAGCGCGGGTTCGTACACGACGGTGGTCGTCGGGCAGTCCTCGGCCAGCCCGAGAAGAGCCTGCCGCTCGGACTCGTCGACGGCCAAGTCCCAACGCAGCTTCGTGCCGACCCAGGTCGCCGCGTACGTGCAGTGGTAGGAGCCGTCCGAGGGCAGCCATTCGGCCGGATCCTTGTCGCTCTTGCTCCGGTTGGAGGCGGCGGACACCGCGATCAGTGTGTCCGGGGAGCCCTGGTCGTTCGCGTACGCCTCCCTCCGTGCCGCCGGCCATGGCGTCTGCTCGGAGTCGTAGACCTCGGCGAGCGGAACGAAGTGGTCGACATCGAGCCGGGCCGCGTCCGTCACCAGGAGGTTGTCGTAGGCGGAGCGCCAGGATCCGCCGGTCAGCTTGCAGCCGGCCGCGACCGCGGGTCCCTCGACGGCTTCGGCGAGGATGACCTCCTTGCGGGTGTCGCAGCCGTCCCCGCTGTTGAGCCCGCGGTTCCAGTGCTTGTACAGGTCCCGCTTGTAGCCCTCGCGATGCTCGACGGCCACAGGGAGCCGGTCGATCGCCTCGAACAGCGGCAACGGAGCCCGTACCCCGGCTGGGCCAGCCACACCGGCGGCCGCCGACGCCACCGCGGGGGCGGGAGCGGAGTGCGCGGCCGGAGCCGCGAGGAGGGGGAGGGTGCAGAGGGCGAGCGCGGGCAGACCGCGCAGCATCAGGTTCTTGATCACACGGGCGGGTCTAGCGGCCCCGACCCCCGCCCCGACAGGCCCTCGGCGGACAACTCACTCGTGCGGGCGGCCGGATTCACCGCAGAAACGCCCCTGCGCCCGCCGTCTCATCAGGGTCGAGGTAGCCTCCCTCACCGGCACCCCGGCTGATGTCCGCGTGGACGAGAACCTGCACCTCGTCCTCGCCCGGGGTTCGCCGGAGCCGGCACGGTCCGCTGGACAGGAACAGGGTGGAGATCCGGTGGGCCGCTTCGAGCGCGGCCTTCTCGTGTCCCCGGATCTCGATGATGATCACGCTCTCGTCGCTCATGACCGGGGAACCCTTATCCCGGTCGGCCGGTTTCGCACACGAGGAAGCTCCACCCCATCGAGTGCCGCCGAAGGGCGCCCGCTGCGTTGCCGGGACACGACGTGCGGGCAGATCAGGGGGTCAGCTGTCGTTGTTGTCGCCCTGCTGGGTACGGCTAGCCCAGGCGGCGAGCGAAAGAGCAACGACTGTCGAGGCAACACCGGCGATGTCTCCCACGGACGCCAGAACGTCCTTCGCGGTGTCGTTGTCCTGAACCACGACGGCCAGCATGAGACACAACGAGATCCCGACGGCGCCCATGAAAGCCAGGAACAACCTCTGCTGCTCCGCCAGCGGTAGGTACTGGACCTGTTCCTGGAACGCGGCGGCTGATGCCTCCAGTTCCGCCGCCGTCTCCGTCGGCACGTTCGCCGGCGGTTCGGTCGGAGGTTCACGGATGAGTTCATCCATCCAGTCGCTGGTGTAGAGCGTCTGCACCTGCTGGGTGAACCAGTCCCGCCGTTCAGTGACAGCCAGGATCGAAGACAGGCTGCCTTGCAGCCATGACAGGTCGTGGATTGTCGACGTGACGTCTGCGAGGGCTGTGAGTGCTGGTGAGGCGGCCGCCCAGTCGATGTTGTCGTGGAGTGTGGACGTGACGTCTGCGAGGGCTGTGAGTGCTGGTGACGCGGCCGTCCAGTCGATGTTGTTGTTGAGCGCGGACCTGGTGCTTGCGAGGGCCGTAAGCACGGGAGACATGGCTGCCACCATCGCAGGCAGGTGTATCTGCACCCTGGCGGCATCCGTAACTGCCCGTGCTGATGCTTGAACCGATTCCAGGACTTCCGGGGGCAGACGAACCGCCTCGGACGGATCAGGCAGGTTCCGAAGCTGATTCAAGTGCCCTGTATCCAGGTCGACCGGCAGATTGACGTCTGAGGCATCCATAGCCGAACCCTGCCAGATGGCTGTGACACACCGCTGCCTGACCTTCAAGTTGGAGGCCTGGCAGGTCTCGCCAACTCGGCGAAGGGGCGTTAGGGCTGGTCGGTGTGCGGCGGTTGTGGGTGGCCGTCTTCTCCTACGGTGGTTTCGTCGTCGATCAGCCCGTAGGGGGGCTGATCCTCGTTGCGGCTGTATCGCACGACGACGTTGTCTTCCACGAGCGTGGGCGGGCTGTTGTCGACGATGATCAGCTGGGCACCGGCCCCCTCTTCGGCCAGCCAGTCGGTCAGATGCCGGTAGAAGTCGTCGATGGCGATCGCGTCCGCGATCACCGCGTCCCGGGTGCCGCTGTGGCCGAGGTTCTTCTGCGGGCTGTCGATCATGAGGAAGCCGGGGTGGGCGGCCGACGTTTCGACGGCCACCTCGAAGACGGCCAGCTGCCAGGCCAGGGCCAGGAGCGTCCGGGCACCGGATGATGCCTCGCGGTAGGAGTCGCCGCGCACGTACGGAACCAGGTTCGTGTCGATCATCGGCTGGCTGAGTTTCGGGTAGCGCCACTGCCGCAGCAGCTCGCTGTACCGACCGCTGATACGGCCGACGACCAGGTCCCGGTCCTGCGCGGCATCCCCCAACCGATCGAGTTCCTCCCGCAGACGCTCGATCTGCGCCTCCTGCCGCTTCACCAGGGCAGCTCGCTTCTCCAGGCCCGCCTGAAGCTTCGTCGCGTTCTCGGCGTGCTGGAGATTACGGAGGACTTCCTCACGCCGGCGCTGGAGGTGGTCGCGAGCGGCGAGGAACGGGGTGACGGAGGGCGACGTGGCTTCGTCCACCGCTGCCGCGGCCCGTTCTTCGTCGATGGCTGCATCTTCCGCCCGGAGCTTCAGCGCGGCGAGCGAAGCGTCCAGGCCCTCAACGTAGGCAGTGATCTCCTTCAATCGGGCTTTGGTGGCCCTGATCTCGGCTGCGACATCCAGCTGCCGTTCATCCGACACCTGCTGGGCGTCGGCGGTGCCGAGCGTCAGGTGCCCGTCGCCGTGGGGCAGCTCGTGGCTGCACAGACTGCACGAGCCGTTCTCCACCGACGGGGGAGCGGGCAGCCGGTTCAGGCACGCGGGGCAGGTCATGACGCTCAGGGGGTCGAACAGGAGCTGCGCTTCGGCCAGCATGTTGAGCTTGACCAGGTCATCCGCGTATTGCGCCCGCAGCGGCATCATGCGGGCGAGTTGCGTTTCGCAGTCCCGCACGACGCCGGCGGCTCGCCGGGCGAGCTGGGCCGCTTGCTGGTGATCGCGGCGCAGACGCCCGGCGAAGGTGGTACCAGCGTGCGCAGCCTCATCAAGGACCCTTAGCTCCTCGGTCAGCTCCCGCAGCTCGCCTTCGTACTGCTCAGCGACCAGCGAGCCGACTGCGGGAACGTCCTGCTCGTCGACGAACGCCCGTGCTGAGGCGAGTTCGGAGCGTGCCTGGGTGAGCCGGGCACCCAGTTCCTTGATGCGTTGCCCAAGCTCGACGGCACGGTCGTCGTGAACGCCGAAGACGACGTCGACCACCTGCTTCAGCTTGTGCTTCTTCATGTACTCGTTCTCGAACAGGAAGTTCTTGGAGGCGATGCGCTCGTTGGGCAGGAACGCGAGGTTCATGAGGTCACGGAAGCTCAGGGGGTCGGTCCGGGACTCGCGGCTGGAGGGGGCCTCCCGCAGCTGGACGCCTTCGAGCTTGCAGTGCCCCAGCAGGAGAGCGGAGAGGCTCTCGGGCGATCCCGCCGGATCGATGAGCCTGCTCTCCGGCTTGGACAGCGGCGGGCTGTCCAGCGTTCCCCGGCGCACGTAGGCGACCTTCGACGGCTCCCCGACGGGCCGCTCGATGACGTGGGGTTCGCCGGACAGCTCGACTTCCAGAAGGCAGGAACGGACCTTCCGCAGCACCTCTGGATGCCGTGGATGGCGCTTCCCTCCGAGGCCGTAGGCGATGAACTCCAACACCGCGGTCTTGCCCGAGCTGAACGCCCCGGCGACCACGGACAGGTCCCGCACCCGCTGGTCCCGCGTGAAGTCGACTTCGTAGTTCCGGCTGACGCCTGCAAGGCGCAGGCGCCGGATCCGGATGCCAGGCAGAGGCTGCATCGTGGTCACCCCTCCCAGGGCATGTCAGGTGCCTGCGGGCCCGCGCCCAGCACGCTGAGGAGCGCGGCACCGGGCCCGCCCTCTCCGTCCGGCCGTAGCCACCGTGCGGTCTGCTCCCGCAGCGCCTTGTCGGTCAGCTTGCGAAGGCGACGTACAACGATGGATGCCGCAGTGGTGAACGACGCGGCGTAGGTGGCTGTGAAGCGCTCCCCGAGCTCCCGGCCGCGGTCGCTGATCGAGTAGGCGAAGGCGCCGTTGCGGTTGTGGACCTCGCAGCATCCGTAAGCCACGAGCAGCGCTAGGTCGTGCTGGATGCGCTCGCGTCGACTGGTGAAACGCTGCGAGGAGGAAGCGTAGGAGAGCACCTGCGGATCGAACCCGGCCAGCCTGAGCACGTTCCCGTCGCGGCCGTCGGAATCGACGACGAGAAAGGGATTCGCCGACAGGAAGTCGTAGTAGCCGATGCGCTCCAGGCTCGCTCCCTTCGCGTCCTGCCCGGCGACGGCGTCGAGAAGCAACAGCAGCTGCGCCAGCCGGAAGGTGACCTCGTCCTCCGGCATCATCACCGGCCGGTGTGCTTCCACAGCGAACTCCTCATAGGTCTGACAGGACAGGCGACGGCAGCGGTCAGCCGTCGGAGTACTCGGCGGCGACCTGCCGCCAGTGCTTGACCCAGCCCGCCTTGCGGTTATCCACCAGCCGGTGCACCAGCCCCCAGCTATGCACCAGCTCCAGGCGGAGCGACTTCGGTAGTTTGTCGTGCTCGTTGCGCACATCCCGCCAGACACGGGGGTGCAGAGTCGCGATCGTGCCCTCGGCCGCGCACTCGTTGAACTGCATCTCCCAGAGACCGTGGAGCGTCGCATCGGCGGAACTGAGCGCCGCCACCTCCGCCGGAACATCCTTATGCGCGATCTCCCGGGCCACCAGATCGGCATTGAAGAACTGCCTCTTGGCAGAGTCCAGCTCCACGTGGCCGGCCTCGGTCATCTGCCGAATGAACAAGGCGGACCCAAGCGCGGCCGCCTTGTCGTCCTCGACTTCGAGAACCAGCCGAAGCTGCTCCACGGCGGCGGGGGCTGCCTGAGCGTAGGTCTCGTAGAAGCCGCGACGCACGTCGTCGCCCTCAGGGCTGAGCAGCTTCTTGCGCAGGGCGGTCTCGTCCCAGAGCTGGATGACGAGGCTGTGTTCCTTCTCCTTCGCCTTCGTCCACGTGTCCCACCACGCCGTCATGGGGCCGTCCATGCTGGAGGGGATGCACACGATCCAGCTGGCGATGGTGTGGCCGTTCTTGACGGCCGCCTTCAGCACGTTTTCGAGCGAGTCTTTGACCTGCTGCATGTGCTTCTTGGTGGTGACCGGCATGAAGTACTTGGACTGCCACACCGTGATCGCTCCGCCGAGGTTTCCGGCGAAGGCGTCGATACCCCAGTCGCCCGGGTTCGCAGCTATGGACCGTACGCCCGGGGTCGTCGCGCCGGCCAGCTGAACGATCATCGTTTCGAAATCGTCGCGGGCCCCGCCGGGGCTTCCCCCGCGAACAGCGTGCACGTCGAAGCTGATCGGCTGGACACCCGTCGGCACGGCTATCGAGTCAGGCACAGCCCACCCCCCATGCGCCGTTGAACCGCACACAGGATGTTCCCCGTGCGTCACACACCGTATCGGCGGAGCCTATCCAACGGTCACTCATCTGATCAAGAAGAGGAACGCACCAGCATCTCAATTGGGATTGCCGCGCAGCACGGCAATCGCGCGGAACCTGCGGGCCACGGTCCAGACCTGCGGGTCGTCTTGGCGAGAGGGCTGCCGCCCTCTCGCGCTCTCCCGCACCACCCCGCCGTGATCGTGAAGTGGTAAGGCGCCAAAGTTGCGTGCGGCAGGAAGGAACGGTGGTGGCGGAGCTTCAGACGGGGGTGGTCGTCGCTTCTTTGTGGGTTGGTGGGGTGGGGGTTGGGGTGGTGGTGTGGGGGTGCGGCGGCGTGGTGGTGGTGTGGCGTGCAGCGGCGGCGCGGCGGCGGGTGGCGTGGTGGCGGCGGTGGGGGTGTCGGGGTGGGGTGTGGGGTCGTTGGTGGGGGTGATGCCCGGTGTCGGCGCGCCTGGTTTCCCGGCTCGCGGGCGCACGGTCCTGCACCATTTTTCAGGCATTAGAAATTGGCAGCCAGTTAGTACGTAATGGGGGCAGTAAGCCCCCGGGACGCCGGAAAGCCGGTAGCGGCTGGCACGGAATTGTGAGGGGCCTTGGGTGGCAGTCGGCGCGGACGGGAATACGGGTGGGCGGCGTCGTGAACGCCAGGCTGGTGAACCACGGAAGAAGCGCTTCTACGTGTCCTTCAGCGACACCGAACTGGCCGTCGTGCGCACCGCTGCGGAACGCGAGGGGATGGCGTCGGCGGCCTGGGCGGGGCGCCAGGTGATGGCGGTCGCACAGCACGTGCTGGTGCCGGTCTCCCGGGACGCCGGGGACGTACTGCGGGAGCTGATCCAGGCCCGGGTCCACCTGCGGGAGATCGTCGCCGCGCTCCGCGCCGTGGCCGCCGCCGGCCCGCCGGTGGCCGACCTTCCGGAGTCGGCCGCGACCGTGGTGGAGGAGACGCTGAAGGCGGTGGCCCGCCTCGACGCGGCGACGGTCCAGGTGATGCGGGAGAGGCGCCCACGGTCGTGATGCCGAAGAAGGCGGAGACGGGTTCGACGACGATCGACCTCCTGGACTACCTCTTCGGTCCGGGCGAGCGCGACGAGCACGTCGACCCCCACCTCGTCGCCGCCTGCAACCCGGACCTGCCGTGCCCCGCCCGTACCCCGGCCCGTATGACGCTCGCCGACCTGGCGCTCCTCCTGGACGCCCCCGTCGAAGCACTGCGCGGACCGAAGCCGATCGAGCACGTGTGGCACATCTCGGTCCGCAATCACGCCGACGACCGCGTGCTGTCGGACGCGGAATGGAGCGAGGTCGCCGCCGCCATGGTGCACGCCGCGGGCATGGCCGAGCACGGTGATGAGCAGGCCTGCCGGTGGATCGCCGTACGGCACGCGGACGACCACATCCACATCCTGGCGACCCTCGCCCGCCAGGACGGCCGGCACCCCCGCGTACGCGGCGACATCCTCAACATGCACACCGCCGCCCGCGTCTTCGAAGCCCGCTGGGGCCTCACCCCGATGTCGCCCCTGGACCGCACCGCGCGCCGCCGCCCCGTCACCGGCGAGGCCGAGAAGGCCGCCCGCCGCGGCCTGACGGAGACCGCCCGGGAGTCCCTGCAGCGCACCGTCCGCCAGGCCGCCGCCCTCGCCCACGGCGACACCGACTTCCTCGACCGGCTCCGCGACGCCGGGCTGCGCGTGCGCGAACGCCTGGGCGACGACGGCGCCCTCGTCGGGTACTCGGTCGCGCTGCCCGGGGACCGGGCCGACGGCGGCAGCCGGCCCGTCTGGTTCGCCGGATCGACGCTCGCCTACGACCTGTCCCTGCCCCGTGTCCGCGAACGCTTCACCCCGCTCGTCACCGAGGCCGACTGGGCGCTGGCCGAACACCGGATCCGTGAAGCATCCGTACTCCTGGGCCGCGCCGGGCAGGACGAAGGCGCCGGGGATGTCGCCGCCCTCGGTGGCCTCCTGGCCGTCGCCGCCGCCCACTCCCCGGCCCACGTCCGGATCCGCGTCCAGGCAGCGGCCGACGCCTTCGAGCAAGCCGCCCGCGCCCCCGGCGCCCGCAACCTGGAGGGCCGCGCCCGTGCCGGATGGCGCGCCTCGACCCGGGCCTTGGAGCGGGCCCCCCGCGCCGCACGCGGGGGCGGCGCCGCGGTCGTCCTCACGCTGCTCCTCGCGCTCGTGGAGGCGGTGGAGGCCGCCGCCGCGTGGCACCGGGCGCAGGCCTTCCGCGCGCAGGCGAAGGCCGCATCCGAGGCGGCCGTCCTGCTGCGGGAGGCAGCCGGCCTGACCGGCGCCCCGCCTCCGGGCATCAAGCCGCGTACCGGTCGGGTGGTGCGTACGCCGGGCCGTGGCCTGCCGACCACCACACCCGTTACCGGTGTACCGGTCCGGCCGCGCCCGGATCCCGGACGGCCGGGCCCGTCCCGTACGCGCTGACCCCTGACCGAGGGAGCTCTTGCCGATGACGTACCCGCCCCAGCCCGAGCCGTTCTCCGAAGCGCTCGGGGAGGCCGCGCAGACGGCCGCGATGGCCTACCGGCTGATGATGACCATCACCGACGCGGTCCGCCGCGCCACCCAGAAACGGATCACGGGCAAGGAGGAGGAACTCAGCGAGGACGCGGAGAAGATGGCCCCGGGCTGGTCGGCCGACCAGCTGCGCGGCGTCATCGGTGACGACATCCTGGCCGAGCTGATGCAGGGCGCGGACTGGCCGGTGATGGCCCGCCAGCTCGTCGGCCTCCAGCAGGCCGGCGTCGACCTCGGCACGTTCCTGCCGCAGATGGGCCGCATGACCGCCGCAGTCCACCAGGCCGTCGTGGCCAACGCGGCCCGGACGAAGGCGGAGGGCACCGACCAGTGGGCAAACCTCCTCAAGGCGACGATGCCCGAGGGCCTGGTGCGCGACGCGATCCTCGCCTCCCCGGCCTGGCCGGACATCGCGGCCGCGATGGGCCAGCTCGACGCCAAGGGCATCGACGTCGCCCGCATCCTCCTCGACGCGCACGCCGCCGGAGCGGGCGTCGACCAGGCCGTCGCCGCCGTCACCACCGCGGCCGCCGCCAAAGCACCCGCCCCCGCCCCGGCCACCCCGGCAACCCCGGCGCCCACCGCCGCCCCCGCGCCCGCCCCCGCTGCTCCCGGTGCTGTAGCGCCGCCGGCCCGGGACGCGCTGGCCTCGCGCATGGGCAGCTCCGGCGACCCGTGGGGCGCGCCTCCGGCGGGACGCGTACCCGCACCCGCACCTGCACCCGCACCCGCTCCAGCCCCGGCTCCGGGCACCGCGCCCGCCCCCACCCCCGCTGCTGCACCGGTGCGGGAGGCCGCCGACCCGTGGGCGCCACCCGCGAGTACGGACGCGAAGCGCTCCTGGGGCCCGCTGACCGAGGGCCTGGCCGCGCCCAGGGACCTGGACCTCGGCGACCGCACGAAGGCGCTGGAGCAGCTCGGCGTCAACCGGCTCGCGCACGCCGCGATCGTCGGCGTCGTCAAGGACGTCCTCCCCGAGACGCAGGCGGGTCTCCTGGTCGGATCCCGCCAGTGGCCCCTGCTGGCCCACCGCATGGACCAGATCCGCGACCAGGGCGGCACCGGTCTCCTCGCCGCGCACCTGACCCGCCTCCAGGCCGATACCGGCTGGAAGGACGGCCCCACCTCCACCACGGCCGGACGGTTCGTGGACGCGACCCTGCGCTCCCTGACGACACCGCCCTCCGCCCCGGCCGCGCCCGGGTCCCGCGTGAGGGTTTCCCCGGCGGCGGCCCGTTCCCGCTCCACCACCCCGGCTGCCGCGGCCCCCGCACAGCCGGCCCCGACGGAGGCCGTCGTCCCCGCGCACCGGCAGCAGGCCGCACCGGCCAGGAGCGCGGGGCGTAAGCGGTGACGGCGAAGGCTCCCGCACCCGGACGGCAGGGCTTGCGGGTGTGGAGGGAGCGGGTACGGGCGGCCTGGACGCTGTCGGATCGGGACCGGATCGCTGTCGAGGGCCTGTTCCTGACCGGCCTGCTGTTCGCGGCCGCCTGGCGGGCAGGCCACCTCGGCATGGCGCAGGCGGACTTCGTCCTGTCGGTCCCGGCCGGCACGGCGGGCGTCGCCACCTTGTACCGGGGTGCCGTCCACCAGCCGCAGTCCGCCCCGCCTGCGGCCGGGCCTCTGGTGGCGCCCTCGGAAGAAGTCCAGCGGCACGCCGCCCGCGTAGCGGGCACCGCCCCCGGCGCCTGACCGGTGAGGGAGTGGCACCCCGGCGGGGGCATCCGCTGCGCGGAGCTGACGCAAACCCGGGAATGGGCGGCCCCGTAGCGGCGGTGCCCCGTGCCCGCGTCGGCTAGGCCGCCGCCCGCCGCCCGCCGCCCGCCGCCCGCCGCCCGCCGCCCGCCGCCCGCCGCC